>JBQNBR010000013.1:0-32817 GCA_052169815.1 Treponema sp. | reverse complement strand
GTACAAGGATGTACATTGTTTGATGAACGCGCTATTTCAGCGGCTGAAAATAAACGTACCTTTCAGCCACAGGGTATTGAGGCCGCTCATGCCGGCAAATTCGCCGCCGCCTTGATACCCTTGGGTATAAAAGTCTTGGCCGAGTGCAATGTGGAGATTATCGGTGAGCGCATAGTCGATCGAGCAAGTGCTGAACGTGCTGCCGTAATTTACGTCGATGACGCCGCTTACCGAAAGTTTGAGCGTGTCGCGCAAAAACATTTTGCCGAGGTTAAGGCTGACAAACCCCTTGTGCATCGAGCGTTCAATGTCGTTGGCATGATTGAGGATGAGGTCTTCAAAATACTGAGCGCTGAGCGTCCACGAATCTTTCAGCCAGTCAACCCCCGCGAGCATCAATAGCTGGTGCTTTTTGATTGCAGGCTTAAAAAGGTAAATCATCGAATCAGGTGAAAACTGAACGCTCTCTACTAATGTTTCCTTTTTCGGTTCAAACTTTCGACCGCCTATCCATGCACTTTCCAGCCTTATCGTTACCTCGCCTACGGAAATAGCTGCATCGCATCCCGCCATGCCGATATGGTAGTAATACGGATCTAAGCGCATCTCAAGTGCAGGGCTGCCGCTTTTCGGTATGAAAGGGTTGCGCAGCGGATGAAAAGGCTGGGCGGGATTGCTCAGGGCGCCTTTTATGCTGCCCCGTTTAAGAAATGCAGGCGTTTTATCCAAGCCGTAGAAGCCGGAAATTGAAAAATCAACGCCGGGTAAAAAGAACGAAAAACGAGCGGCAGCATCCGTGTCCTCAAATCTGAATGAATGACCGCTATCCGTTTTTGTATAGCGTACCGGCACCATCGTGCCCATCGGAGTAGGGACTGACTTCGGCGTACTAATATAGTACAAACTTTCCTTTGTATTTGATTCAAAATCAAAAGGAGGCAGCTTGTTCGGCGTAAAAAATGGCACCGCGACCGCTTCAAAGGTAAAAAGGTCGTGAAAAAACCGCAGGCGGATACTATCGGAGGGAAGCCGCGCGTCCTCTCCGCTCAAAGCGGTAAACTCAGAGCCATCCCGCGCGCTTAACACATCGGTGAGCTTAAACCCGTCCGCCTGTCCCCACGCAATCACCTGCCGCCCGGCGCTTATATCCCAGCTGTCATCCGAATAGCGGTAATAGGCTTCGTCCAGCCTAAAACCGGTGTGCGCAGGATTGCGGTGATTGTACTCTGCAGCGGCTGAAATGACGGCGTAAGAAGCGCCTGCGTATACCTCGCCTTTTACGCGGGTAATTGAACGCGAAGCCCCGTATTCAAGGCCTTTGTTCCACCGCAGCCCGTGCAGCGTTTCGATGCTGCCGCTTACCATCAATACCGGCTCTGCACTGAAATCGTCTTCCAAATCATCGGAAAATTCGTCATCATCTGCTTGGTATTCGGCCTCACTACCGGACGACGGAGCCATCGCTTGAGCTGCGCTTTCCGTATCATCTGTACCCACTGCCTCCTGCGCGCTGCACGGCAGCAGCACGGTACAAAACAGCGCCATGCACACCATAAAAGGCGGCAGATATTTTCGTGCGTTTTTCATATTGCCATTACTCCTCTTTACATTTTTCAACCGTATCGGTTATCGGTTGTCCATATTCCCGCTCCATAGCCTTCGTAGAAACAACCCACTGTTTACCGTATTTACATACGTCGATCCCATTGACAAGCTTACCGTAAGAAATTGCTTTTCGCAGCGTACTTTCATGTAACCCCCAAAGCAAAGTAGCATCGCTCAATGCAATCAAGCCGTCGAATGGAGTTTTTACCATTTTTCCATTCTCATACAACTCGTCGCAGGATAAATCGAGTTGATCATTCCAAACAATACCGTAACCGCCTACATCAACTTCTACATCGTCAAACAATTCCGGTTTATTTTCTAACAGTTTGAAAGCCGTCCATTTATTAAAAAGAGGCTTAACATCATATATCTTTGTTACTCCTTCCGAAAATTGAACATGTAAACGATGATCCGGCAGCGTGCAAATAGTTCTTACCTTATGAAACATACAACAGTCTCCTTATTCAAGGGGAGACACGCCCAAGAATGTACGTCCTTGTGTACATTCTTGGGCTGCGAGTTTGCAAAAGCAAACTCGATTCTGCGTGGAACCACTACCCTCCTTGGCAATGTTTAAGCGGCGTTACCGCTTCTTAAACTTGCACGTTTTGCGTTTACCAAAACTTGACAGGCAAGCCGGCGGCGTAAGCCGCCAGCTTGCCAGGCTATTTAGAACCACGACTTTTGAAAATAGTGCGCCACCGGAAACGGCTCACCGCCGATTCCGGTGCCTAGCGAGTTTCAGTTTGATCCTCTGGTAGAAACTCGCCTTGACTTACGGAGCCTCGCTGAAAAAGTACCACAGGCACAACGGGGGCACCCAAAGGGGTTATGCTGATGCACAAAAACTTTACCGCTCAGCTTGATGACCTGCTTACCCGCATTATATAGGCTGTTGCGCAGGATGCGGGACTTTGCGCATGTTGCCGGAAGCGGCAGCATTGATGCGCGCACCGTCAGTTCCGGTTTAACCCAGCTGAATATCGATAGTTTAGGCTTAGAAAATTACGACCGGCAAATCCTGCACACACCCAAGGCCGAACGTTTATTCGTGCGGAGAGGCAGAAGTATTGTCAAGATGATTCTTATTCTATCAAGTACATACGGCCATGTATGCACTTGATAGGCATATTTTCACGGAACTTAAAAACATGCCTAAGATTTATTTATTTTTTATTCGGAATGCGGTAACGAAGTCCAAGACCTACATGGGGGACAAAATCTATAATCGGCAATGCTCCAAAAATGAGTTGCCCGCCTATAGCCGGAGCTGCTTCAATAAATAAGTTAAATGCAGGTGCACCGCTAAAATTTACTTCCCAGCGTACAGGACATAGTATTTTAGCTCCAAAGCTGACAGGCACAAAAAAAGTCATAAAACTGTTAATATCAACAGCAGGCCCCACCTTAAGAGGGCATTTTTGTCCATTAATTATAGGTTCCCATACCGTAAAAAGGACACCTGTCCTGACATTCAAGCTTCGGGCTACAAAAGGCACCCCTGATACTCCTGCAAGTAAATCAAATTCCATGAAATCATTAAATTCATGTGAATATGATACACCAATATATGGTAAACCTAGCCAACCGCCTATTTTATTTTTCCCGCCATTCCCCTTTTCAGCGGTACTACTATCCGATTCTGCAAAAATATTTACAGAAATCAACATTACACAGAAAAAAAACATTACTATTTTTTTCATCTTTTCTCCTTCTTGTTGCAATTCCTTTACATTGCACATAATTTTTATGTTTTATATGTCAAATCGGTTCCGTTACCTGCCGCCGTAGGCGGAGCAAATCTGACTTGCGTTTAGTTCTCGCTGTAAATTAAGAATAGGGCCGTTACAACCGCAGTTTTGCTCACGCAAAACATCGATTCTGCGTGGAACCACTGCCATCCGTGGCAATGTTTAAGCGGCGTTGCCGCTTAAACTTGCAAGTTTTGCTGTTGGCAAAACCGTTGGTTCTGTATAACCATCCCTTTTGCAAAAGTCCTACCTGATTTTGCCTTCTTCCAGCGAATTCACCCTAAAATACGAATCGGGAATGCTTTTGTTGAGCTCCCGTTTGAGCGTTTCGATAACAGTCGTGTGCTTTTTTTGCAGGTTATTCATTTCCATTTTGCCCGCAGTCCAAAAACCGTCCCTTTTTTCGATGCTGCTCACCGTAAGCGCTTTCAGTACTGTTCCCTGCTCGTCGTAAAACTCTGCCTTTACCTGGACAAGCGATTCCTTATCGATCCATGAAACGTATTTTGAGTACATCGATTTGTTCACCGGAACCGACTCAATCTTCCAGCAGTTTTTTCCGTCTACCGGCTCCTCCCCAAGCAGCGTATACGTGTAATCGTCGATCTTGTGTCCGCTTATGTCGTCGTAGGTAAAATCGGTGCCCATAAAATAGTCTTGGCTTGAAGAGCCTGAGATACGCTTCGCCTTTTTGAGCGCCGGCATGTAGAGCCAGCGGTCATCGCTTTTCGACTCATCGTCATACGAGAAGGAAAGGTAGCCGACGCCTTTTACATCGGCGGGCAGTAAAAACACCATCACCGTTTTTTTCTCGCTGCCATAATCCTTCGAATACACCCTCACTTCGCGCACCCGTTTTTTACCTCCCGCATTGACGAGCGTCATCCGCATCGTAAATGAATCGGTTGCCGCCTTTTCGCGGTTGTCCGCCTTTTGCATAATCTCTTTGCCGGTGAGCTCTTGCGCAAAGGCAAAGCCAGCTACTGCTGCTGCAAACACAGTCAGTGCAATCAATTGTTTTATTATTGCTTTTGTTTTCATACTACCTCCAAAAATAATTCGTAATGGGTAATTATTTTGGGCGTTCCGGTTTCCGCCTCTTGCGTAAACCGTCGGGCTTTACGGGGTTCCGCTTTTCGCTCCATTCCTTCGGAATTGCTGCGCAACCCCTTCAATCCCTAACGCTTTTGCCCAAAGCTAATTCATAATTAAGCATTATGAATTAGCTTTCCTCTTTTCCGAATGGCTTGGTTATATAAATCAGTACCGGCGTCATAAAATAGTCGGCAACGAGAGCAGCCGATAAACCGACGGCAGCCAATACGCCGAGGCGCAAAATCGCATCAATTTTGCAGATAAGGTACACTAAAAAAGTGGCTGACAAAATAATCGTCGTCATCGCAAGTGTTTTGCCGATGGAATAAAACGTCTTGAAAATTGCGTAATCGTAAGTTCTTTCTTTTTCAAAAAGATACTTTGCGTGATTGGTAAAGTGGATGGTGTCATCAACGGCAATACCGAGGATCATCGGCATAATCGCCATCGTCATCATATCAAGCGAAATACCGAGATAGCCCATAATCGCGCCGATGATAATGACGGGGAAAACATTCGGAATAAGCCCGATCAGTCCCATTTTCACGCTGCCGAACACGAGCATCATCAGTATTGCAATCGCAACAAGCGAAGTTAAAAAAGAATACAGTTCGCCGAATACGATTTTGTTGTTTAACTCCGCAAATTGTACGGCAGCCCCGATTAAGTGGCAGTCCGCCTGCGGAAACAGTTCCGCACATGTTTGCTCAATAGCTTTCAAATTTACGGCAAGTTCGTTCGCATCATACGCAGCAACATCAATCGCCATGCGAAGCGTGCGGAACTCTTCGTCAACCCACCGCGCCGTTTGCCCTCCTGAAATTTCGTACAAGAACAGTAGCTGCGTGAGCAAATCTTCGTCGTCGGGAATTGTGTAAAAGTGAGGATCGTCGGAGTGTATGGTTTGATTCATCTCTTTTACGATATCCAAAATGGAAAAGATCTTCGGCACACCGTTATTCATTTTTGTTAATCGGAATGTCCCGATAAGCGCGCTCAGCTTATCAAGTTTTTTAAGCACATCGGGATTTTTGACTGCATCGTCTTGGTCAAAGGTGAGCATGATGTTGTAGTTAAAATAGGAGCCGAGCTGCGACTGCGTAATTTCATAGAGACGCTTAATGTAGGGAATACGCAAGCCCATAAACTTAAAGCTATCCATGTTGACGTCTATTTTGAAAAGAGCAGGAATACACGCAACGGTGATAAGGGTAAATGCAGCAATGACTGCTTTACGTCTTTTGATAACGGTGCGCCCGAACTGTTCAAACCGTGCATCCGTTTTTTGAGCGCGCACGGCCTTTGCATTGTGAAGGATTTCAGCATTGTTACCGGCTTCAATATCTTTGCCGAAGCTCATCAAAATCGGGATTAACACGCTCACATAGACATACACGGCGAATACCATCGCGGCGCTTGCAGCCCCCATCCAGCGCATAGGCCTCAGGTCGGTTGTTAAAAACGATAACACCGAAACAACAGTAGTCACAACGGTAAAAAAAAGCGGCCAGCCAGTATTTTCAATCGAAGCGATAACGGCTTCTTTCCGTTTACCGAGCGCATAAAAGTGCGTTTTAAACGAATTGACCAAGTGAATTGAATAACCGACCGAAAGCGCCATCGCAAGCACAATCGGAATCGACATCATCTCAGATTTTCCCGCAATGTGTAAAAAGCCCATCATACCAAGCACTGTGGTAATAGCAAAAAAAGTTGCAAAAAGCGGCACAAGCGTTCCACGAAGCGATCGGGTAAACACAACGAGCAAAATTACCATACAGAGAAAACTCAAGCCGACGCTTTTTGCCGTTTCGCGGCCCATCACTACTTTTTCTTCCGTTTCGGTATACGGAAGCCCCGCTGGTTTTAGCGTATATGAGGAGTTTTGATATTTCGGATCGGTAACCACGGCAATCGCCGCTTCTCCGATAGCGTACATCGGCGCCTTGGTCGAGGCTTTGCTCCACACTGCTTCAGGCGGCGTCGCTTTAAGCGAAAGCACAAGCCACGTTTCTGATGCATCCTGCGTTACGAGCTTATTGACAATCGATTTGCGCGAAAGGATAAAATCCTTCGCTGTTTGTAACTCAACAGGGTCTGTAGGAATGCCGCCTTGAAACGGATTGGTAATTGCTATACCTTCATCCATACCAACGGTAATATCTGAATCAATAATCGAAGCAACAGAAGCCGCATACGGAACTTTTTCCAAAAGCTCGGCACCGATATTTTTAATCGCTTGCAACACCGCTGGCTTAAAAACATCATCGGATTGGAACAGCAACACAATCGAATCGTTACTACCGAACAACTCCTTAAACCGCGCATCACTTTTTTTTGCAGCCTCTTTTACGGTTATAAACTCGTCTTCATCCGCCGAGCTGACCTTAAAGCTTTTTACACCCAAAAGACCCAGGACCGTTACAGCCACAAGCAGAGATAGACAGAGCCATCGGTATTTTAATTGAAATTCCGCAATCTTTTTAAAAAACAGATGCATTCCTTCAAGTTTCATGCTACTATCCTCTCATAATACTAAAATAGTAAACAGCGTTTACTATTTTAGTATAGCCTTCCCTTCAGAATTGTCAAGAGGACGATTCAGTATAAACTGTCGCCCAGCATGTCCAAGATACCTACTTGACAAAATACTATTAAAAAAGTTAAACTAAATACGTTTTTTGGGACTATAGCTCAGCTGGATAGAGCGTCAGATTCCGGATCTGAAGGCCGACGGTTCGAACCCGCCTAGTCTCATGGTCTAAAACCTTTTTGATTTTTAAAAGATGACTCATGAGCAAAGCTGATAAGGCGTCATATATCAAAACCTTATGAAAAACACCGTAAATACATCTAAGGAAAACCGGTGAGCAAAGCTCACCTCGAAAAGCTTCGTCTTTTCGAGGCTCACTTATGTTACTCACCGTATTTATTGAAGTACCCCTGAATGAAAATAAAAGGCGTGCCTTTATCTCCGCTTCCAGACGTTAGATCACATAAAGAACCAATAAGATCAGTTAACCGGCGCGGTGTAGTCCCTTGTGCAATACCTTCATCAGAAGCAGCAGTTACTTCCGTTTTATGCTGACTAATATAGGCTATCATCGCTTTTTGTTGTTCATCAGACGGTAAATGTTTGAACAGCGTATCTGCGGCATATTTCAGTTTTATTTCATGCGGCGTTCCGTTTAAGCCAGCGGTAAACCCGGGTGATACAACGGGGTCAGCAAGCTCCCATATTTTACCTACAGGATCTTTAAAAGCTCCGTCACCATACACCAATACTTCCACCGTTTTTCCTGTTTTTTCTTTTATACGTGCTTGGATAGTTTCTACAAGCGACTGACAGTTATTTGGAAATAACTTTACTGAATCTTCAGTAGCTTTGTTTGAACCCAGGAGTCCGTATTGGCTATTATAACCGCTTCCTTGAACAGGTTCACGGAGTATATCATCCAAGCCGTATACTGTCTGCGCACCTTTTTCCCGAAGAGCCTGCTTAGTATGAACACGCGTGTGAATATCACAGGTAAGCACATGTTTCGTCACGTTGAGTAAAAAAGCAGGGTTATTCGTAAAAATAATAGAAGAGTTTTTATTATATTTTTTGATAATCGTAGCATAATGCCCAATATAATCTATACCGGTAAAGGGATGCTTAGACAAACCAAACTTTTTATGAAAATCCTCTGCAGTAAATGAATCCGTCCAAGGATTCACCTGATATGCTGCGCACACTTGCTCAGATATAACAGGATTACCCACTTCATCTGAAGGATAACTTAATGCAACGGTAAGTTGGTTACCGGTCTTGGCGATACCTTCAAGACAAATTGAAAAACGGTTACGGCTCAAAATAGGGAACATCAAACCAATATGTTCGTTACCGAACTTTTTCCGCACATCGCACGCAATATGATCCGTAGAAGCATAATTCCCTTGCGCACGGGCTACCACAGATTCAGTGATCGCCAAAATATCTCTATCATGAATACTAAATTGCTCTGCTTCTGCTGCATCAAGCAAGGTATCCACTGCAATGTTCGCAATATCGTCGCCCTGCCGAATAATAGGCGCAATTAAACCACGTGAAACAGTCCCGATTTTTTGCATTATATATCACTCCTATCATTATTAACGGCACGATACTACTTTCTATTTACAGCATTTCTTTTGCAGCAGTTACTGCTTTGCTTTTACTCGAATAAAATTCAACGCAAGAGCGCGCAAGCCAGCCATTTGCAATATGTACCCATAATTCAGTACCAGTATCCTTTGGTGCAAACTCTTTGCCTTTTACAAGATATACTTCTTTTTTTCGTACATATCCAACCGATATTCCGTTTTTACCCGGATTATCCTTTAATGAAACATACGGTTGCATAATTACCACGTAGGCATCTGCATTATTCATAGGAGAATCAACCGGTAAGGTTATAGTATCTAACTGTACAGTGGAAGTATAAACTGAAAAGAATACAATAAATCCCGCAAAAAGAATACAGACTATAAGTAAAGCACTTATAATAATATACCGGACTTTCATCATTCCCTTGAAAGCGGCTGGCTTACATTCTGAGCGCTATAGAACTCTTTCAGTATCGGAATAAAAAGGGAATCTGAAGGAACTATCCGTACATCGACTAATGCATCCAGCGTAAACCACTGTAAATCGGTGTGTACTGAAGAAACAAGCGCATGATCTTCCTGTATAAAAACCTCGTAGGCAAAAAGTTCCAAGGCACGGCCGTCAGAATGAAATTCTTGTTTACCGATAAACGTCCCTACTGATACCTTAACACCTAATTCTTCCTGATATTCCCGTATCAGGGTTTGTTCATGGGTCTCACCCGCTTCACACTTACCGCCGGGGAATTCCCAGTAATTTCCAATTTCACCGCCGGGAGCACGAAGGCCTAATAAAAAAACATTTCCCCGCCGGACAATACCTACAACCGATTGCTTCATTGGCATTTGCATCTATAAGAAAAGCACCTGAAAAAATAATAAGTGAATAACACCGGCCGCAAGGCAGCTGAATCCAATGATACGTTCATACGTCATCAACTGTTCAAAAAAAGCGGGAAGTGTTCTTTCAGGCTTGGTAATGACCACCCACCGTTTAAAAAACACCATACATCCTGCAGCTCCGGAAAGAGCCGGTAGTAAATCGCTAATAATGACAATATCGCTGCCAATAGGACTTGCTAATTTCAGCACGGCAGCTATTCCGGAAAGTATAAACAAAATTAAAAGAAAAGTTTGATCACGTAGAATTGGATATTTATCGCTCTCTTTATCGCCAAAAGCAAGAATTAAGCCCATAATCAAATTTGTCGTTACCGATAAGTAATAAACAGGCACCATATATCCTCCGTAATACCTTCCGCTTTATGAATATCCCTTCGTGTAAGCGAGCAACACGAGTAAGCCCCTCTCGCCTGCACTAGCCGATTACCAGTACAGAACTATTCACTGCTGCCTTATTCGGGCAAGCCGGATTTGAACCGGCGACCCCAAGTCCCCCAGACTTGTACGCTAACCACCTGCGCTATTGCCCGATATTATTTTATATAATAGACCTATTCGATAACTGCGTTTCCGCGCCAGGTTTAATAAACTTGTAGCATCAAAACATTCTTTTGTCAAGAGTAGTTCATCAGAATTGCAGCACTTCACAGTAAAAAGCAATTACAAAAAGCACACAATCTTTACCACTACTACGTCTTTCCACGACACGCTCACACAGCACTACCAACTTACCTGCACAAAGGTGGGATCGTGATCCGAAACTCGTATAGCAGGGTCTTGCTCCGCATTGATATGAAGAATCGTTACATTGTCGACCGTTACATTATCGGTAACCAAAATACTATCAAGCGCTTGTGAATGTCCTTCGTATACATAGGTATACCGTTCATTTTCCGGTAATTTTTCTATAGTGTTAATCATACCGGCATCCTTAAAAAACGCCATCGTATCTGAAAACCAAAAATCGTTATAATCGCCTGCAGAAATAATTGCTGCATCAGGACGAAGCCTTTTTATATCGTTAATAACGTTCACCACTTCCATTGCTTGCGCATGCCGCTTTTTATCGCTTTTCCGGACAGCTGGCTGCTCTTTACCCCATATTTTATCGTCTGTCTGCTTTGAAGAAAAATGATTATTGATAATGAAAAAATCTTTCTCCAAGCCTTTTCCCTTTTTAAACTGAAAATGAGCAACCAAGGATTTTCTCGTCCGCTTAAAGTTATCCCCTTCTACACCGATCCGCGCAGGATTTTGAATAAGGAAAATCCCCCTTGCCGCAACCTCCACTTTCGTGGCATAGGTACTATTGTGTACATCTTTATCGCTATCATCGACTAATTCCAACCTATCAGAGCGATATAAGTATACCGGTCGGATATTTGCAAAGCGCATACCGCCGTCTTTATTCCGCTCAGGTGCAATATAACAAGTCGCATATGGTTTTGTAGGAGCAAGTTCTTTCATTTTAGTGAGCAAAAGGGTCAGTGTTTTATCAGCTGAAACAACGTTACTATCGTTTTCTCCGTCATCATCTTGAATTTCCAACAAACAGAGAATATCAGGCGCCTTGAGCTGATTGATAAAATGATCTGCGAATACCTCCGCACGCTTTTGAGCTGTTTTCCTTGAGCTGTGAGCGTTTTTGGTATTTGCTATTGAAAAATTTTCGAGGTTATACGTTGCAATATTGAGTTTTTCAGCGCTAAATTGGATTGGTGAGCGTTCATTTTTGGGATGGCTTCGGAGCAGCTGCGGTAGTTTTTGCGTTGTCTCTAATAAATAGTTGCTAAAAGAATACCCAATAACCCCAACGATATCATCGGTGAAGCTGTCACCGATAGAAGCGGCAGGAATAGGCACCCCTGCTTTATCACTATCGGAAAAGCACCGACGCGGAAACATACAAATACGCGCTGTGCTGTCATAGCTATTATAGATGAGGCCATCATGTGGAGTAAATCCGTTTGCATCAAAGGGGGCGATATAATAGATACCTTTGTAAGGATCAGCAATAATTTTCGGTTTAGTCACTTTCACGCGCATTCCTTCAAGGCTTTCAAAAAAATCGATGACCTCTTCGTTGGGATTGAGCGTGTTCAAATCCGATTTAAAGACTTTACCTTGTAAGTTGTCTGCAGCAAGCTCAACCGGTTCAGGTAGCGGCTGCCCTGAGGCAGTAACACTAATATCAGCAGCGTTTGACACGGCAATGCGCGTTACTGATAAATCGGTAGATACATCGTTTTTAGGCTGATACACATATTCTTCCACCATCCCGCTTACGAGCACCGCATCTCCAACCGCAAAATGCTGAGTAAAAGAATGAGCAAACGCAACATAAATACCGTCCGACGTTATCGGATCCCCATCACCGTCTCTATCCTGCATATAAAAGCCTGATTGGTACCATTTTTGGGTTTTTATCCCCTTTTGCACCGTAATACCGGTGATAACACCAGGGACTTTCACTACTTTTTTCCCTTTTAAAGGCGATTCGTGCGAGGTTCCCTGTATGGTATAAATGTACGTTTGATTATCGTTTGCCTTCTGTTTTAGTGTTACGATTTGCTTATCCAATGAAGTTTGCACTTGCTTCTCACAGGCACTACAAAAGATAAGTACAACCGCAAAAATAGCAACAAAATGCTGATACGCTTTATTCATGCTATTGAATGCTCCTGCACAATCTCAATTCAAGAATTGCATTAACCCTGTTCCGAAACAGAAGTTTCCGAACAGGGCTATTTAGTACGAGTACTTACCCTTACTATATGATTAAACAAATTATTTGGCAAGTAATTCCTCTCTTAAAAAAGAGCAACGCACATTATAGCGGAACTTTTGTCAGTTTCCAAATATCCCGTACATAATCCTCAATAGTACGGTCTGAACTGAATTTCCCCGACCGAGCAATATTCAATAAGCACATCTTTGCCCATGCCTGTTTGTCTTGATATGCTGCAACTACTTTTTCGTGTGCAGCAGCATACGCATCAAAATCAGCAAGCACATAATACACATCAGGCCGCTGTCCCTCAACGCCGTAAACGAGAGAATCATGCAGCTCTCTAAAATTGACATCGCTCGGAGGGGTATAGGTACCATCCACCAGCTGTTCCAAAGCTTTCGCAAGCGC
Source organism: Treponema sp. (assembly GCA_052169815.1). Classification (GTDB taxonomy): domain Bacteria; phylum Spirochaetota; class Spirochaetia; order Treponematales; family Treponemataceae; genus Treponema. The sequence continues at coordinate 20,193 of JBQNBR010000013.1, read as the reverse complement.
AGGGTTCCTGTTTATGTATTCATGGGGGTTATACATATGAGAAGCCTCAATACGCTGAATATCATCGGCAGTTAAGCCAAAAATAAAAGCATTTTCCGCTCCTGCCTCTTCTACAATTTCAATGTTAGCACCGTCCAAGGTACCAAGTGTGAGCGCCCCGTTAATCATGAACTTCATATTACCGGTTCCCGAAGCTTCTTTGCCTGCAGTAGAGATTTGCTCCGACACGTCAGAGGCAGGGAAAAGCTTTTCCGCAACAGACACGCGGTAATTTTCAACAAAGACTACTTTTAACCGCCCCTGCACCCGATGGTCATTATTAATGCGGTCGGCAATCGTATTAATGAGCGCAATAATCGCTTTGGCACGCCGATACCCAGATGCTGCTTTTGCCCCGAAGATAAAGGTTTGCGGTACAGTACCGTATGCAGGATCTTCCAGCATCTTGTTATAGAGCGTCATAATATGTAAAATATTCAGTAACTGCCGCTTATATTCATGCAAACGTTTAATCTGCACATCATAAAGAGAATCAGGACTAATGGTAACCTGCTGCGTTTCTTTTAAATAGGCCGCAAGCCGTTCTTTGTTACGCCGCTTTATCGCCATCAGCTCTGTCAACACCGCAGCATCATCAGCGAGTTTTTCAAGCTTCCGTAATTGTGAAAGGTCCTTTATCCATCCAGTACCAACATGCTTGGTGATAAAGGCCGCAAGGTCTTGGTTGGCGCTTAAAAGCCACCGACGTTGGGTAACGCCGTTTGTTTTATTGTTGAATTTCTGAGGATACAGCGCATACCAATCAGAAAGTTCCTTGGTTTTAAGGATTTCGGTATGCAGCGCTGCCACCCCATTAACAGAAAATGAGCCAGCAATAGCAAGCCATGCCATTCGAACCTTGCCGTCACCGATAATAGACATTTTATTGTGCTTTTTCCAATCAGAAGGGTACTTTTCACGCAACTGTATAAGAAACCGGCGGTTAATTTCTTCGATAATTTGGTATACACGGGGTAAAAGAGCCTGAAAAATATCAATAGGCCATTTTTCAAGCGCCTCGGCCAAAATTGTATGGTTGGTGTAGGCAAAGGTCTTGCTCACAATATCCCACGCCTCGTCCCAACCTAAGTGATGTTCGTCCATTAAAAGCCGCATGAGCTCAGGAATAGCCACAACAGGGTGCGTATCATTCAGTTGAATGACCGTATACTCTGGAAACTTGCTAAAGTTTGTGCCATGTCTTTGCACAAAAGCACGCAGTAGATCCTGTAAGCTTGCAGAAGTAAAAAAGTACTGCTGCTTAAGCCGTAGCGTTTTTCCTGAAGGGCCGGTGTCATTCGGATACAATACCCGCGATACGTTCTCTGCAGAATTTTGCTTTGCCAAAGCGCCCGTATAGTCCATGTTGTTAAAAAGCTGCAAATCGAAGCCGTCAGCTGAAGACGCTTCCCAAAGACGCAAGCGGTTCACCGTTTTGGTGTCGTATCCAGTGATGAGCATGTCGTAGGGAGTGGCGATCACCTCTTCAGCATTCTCCAACCGGCAAACCAGTGTGCCGTTTTCATCCGCTGTACAAATGCTTGAGCCGCCAAAACGCACCTTTACCGCTAAATCAGCCCGCCTGATCTCCCAGGGGTCACGATCAAGCAGCCATTTATCAGGGTATTCCACCTGCTGTCCCTTTTCGATGTGCTGCTCAAACATCCCGTATTGATACCGAATACCGTAGCCGTGACCAGGATAGTCAAGCGTGGCAAGTGAATCCAAAAAGCATGCTGCAAGCCGACCAAGGCCACCGTTTCCCAACCCCGCATCGGGCTCTTGTTCTTCTATATCGGTATACGCATAGGAAAGCTCCCCGATAAGCTCATTCACCATAGCGAATAAGCCGGTATTATGTAAATTATTTGATAGTGCACGCCCCATTAAAAATTCCGCTGAAAAATAATACATCTGACGGACATCAGCCTTCTCTTGAGCTGCACTCGTTGTCGCCATATTTTTCCGCAATATTTCCATGACGCTGCTTGCAACTGTGTCATACAGTTCCCGCTTGCTCAATTCTGGCTTGCTTTTTGCAGGATCCTGCTGTAGCTTTCCTAAAATGCTTTTTCGAAGCTGTTCTTTAATCGAAGTCATCATGTTCACCTCTCTGCAAAGCTCATAAAAGAGTACAAAAGTATTGATTCAGTGATGCTTTTCCCCCTTTTACGCTCGCGTTATTTTGACAGTAGGACGACAGCGCTCGCTGCCAATACTACATACGTTTGCTGATTTTCCAACGAGCATGCCGTATCTGCTGATAAAAAATCATTATTCTGTTGGTAAGATGTATCAATAAGCCGGTACCATTTTTTCCCCTGAGGCGCAGGACAAATAGAGGCAGTAACATCAAGCGGACTACTATTAAGCATGATGTAAAAGCTATTATCATCGCGTTCAGCCCGCGTACTTGCATGAGCGCCATCCAAGTAGTACGCCAAAAACGAAAATTCTTGAGACCAATCGGGCGTTACCCCTTGAGCAGTATACCACCGGATATCCTGCTCACGTCTCTGTTCATCTATCCGTCCCGTTAAAAACTCAGAACGCAAAAAAACGGGATGTGCTTTACGCAATGCAATCAGTTTTTGAGTAAAGCGCAATATATCAGCGTGTGTGTGGGTGAGCGACCAATCAAACCAGCTCGTTTCATTGTCTTGGCAGTACGGGTTATTATTTCCGTTTTGAGTACGCAGCACCTCATCCCCGCTTGTCAGCATCGGTGTGCCCAATGAAAGCAGCAAGGTTAACAGCATGTTTTTCGCCTTTTGCTTCCGTATCAATTCAATAGCGACATTTTCAGTTTTACCTTCAAAGCCATTATTATGACTGTAGTTGGTATTTGCGCCGTCTCTATTCTCTTCTCCGTTTTCCTCATTATGCTTGTGGGTGTAGCTCAATAAATCATAGAGCGTAAACCCGTCATGGCTCGTAATAAAATTGATGGAATGAAATGGTTTTTTACCGTTTTGCAGGTATAAGTCAGCAGAACCGGTAAGACGGGTTGCAAGCTGACGCGCATGAGCGCTGTCTCCGCGCCAAAAGATACGCACATCATCACGAAAGCGGTCATTCCACTCCGCCCACCTGCCGCCAGGAAAATTACCCACCTGATACGCCCCGCCTGCATCCCATGCTTCCGCTATGATTTTGGTATGCCGTAAAAGAGGATCCTCTGCAATACGCTCAATAGTTGGCGGATTATCCATAAGGAACCCTCTTTGATCTCTTCCGAGCACAGAGCCCAAGTCAAAACGAAAACCATCAACATGCATTTCAGTTACCCAATAATGCAAACAATCCAAAATAAAGTTCTGCACCACCGGATGGTTGCAATTCACCGTATTGCCGCAGCCGGAATAATTGCGATAATACCGCAGGTTATCTTCAAGCATATAGTATATCGCATTATCAAGCCCACGGAATGAAAGCGTGGGGCCATATTCACTGCCTTCAGCTGTGTGATTAAACACAATATCCAAAATAATTTCAATGCCGCTCTTATGGAGCTCCCGCACCATCTTTTTAAATTCAATAAGCGGCTCAGTCCCTTGCTGACCAGCTGCATAGGACACCTTCGGCGCAAAAAAAGCAATAGTGCTGTATCCCCAATAATTGTTTAATTTTTTACCGGTACGCGGATTAATGCGCGTTAACTCATTTTCGTTAAATTCATGAATCGGCAGCAGTTCCAAGCTCGTAATACCCAAGGCTTTCAAGTAAGGGATCGTTTCGATAATACCTTCGTACGTGCCTTTATGCTGTTGCGGCGCATTCGGATGGCACGAAAACCCTTTGAGGTGCGCTTCGTAAATGATGCAATCGCGCAGCGGGTAATTAAGCGGCCTGTCACCTTGCCAATCAAAATCATCGGCATCGATAACAATGCACTTAGGAAAATACTGTGCTTTTTGCTCGGTTAAAAAGGTGAGATCGCCGTCAGTATGCCCCGGCGGCAGCTGATAGGCAAAGGTATCCGATTCGGATCCCGTTAAGCACTGCGCATACGGGTCTAACAGATAATTCCGGCTATTAAACCGCATACCTTCATGCGGAATAAAAGGGCCATCCACACGGTACAGATATAACGCGTCTTTTTTAAGTCCCTTCACAAAAACATGCCAAATATCGCCGGTCTTATTCCGCTGTTTATCAAACGTATAAGAGCAAAAAGGAGCCGCATCATGTGCATGCTCAAAAAACTCTATGGTCACGGAAGAGGCATGACGAGAAAAAAGACTAAAATTAACACCTTGACTACGGACAACAGCTCCATGCGGCAGCGGATGCCCTGATAAAAAAGAAAGCGCTTCCATAAGGTACGCTCATCTTAATAAAAACGAAAAAAAGATTCTACTGGCACAGCCCGCAAACCATTAGGATCATGGGCGTTCCTCAGACGGTGCAAGCCTGAGCCTGAGTATACTGAAATGCCTGCCTATAACCAAGATAACAGAACCATAGTCCCAAAGAAGCAACAAAAACAGGGAGATAGACCGGTAAGTGATCGGTCATCCAGCCGAAAAATAATTCACCAAGCGGTATTGCAGTCATTGTGAACATCCGCACCACAGACAGCACCCTGCTTTTAAACACATCCGGAACGGTTTCCTGCAAGAGGATAGCGGAGGACATTTGTCCATGAATCGCTGCGGCAATCGTAACGCAGTCAAGCACGGTTATAGCAATGATTGCCCATAAGGGATTTTTGACACTGAGAAAACTTTGCAGCAACACACAGACGGCAATAGCAAAAAGCGAAAACGCGATGGTTTTTGTCGTTACCGGCAGAATTTCTTCCGTTTTTTTCTTTTTGATCACCGACACCGCCAGAAACGGAGTGAGCACCGCCGTCGAAGCGGTTACGGCCCGGTAGACGCCGAATACTGTTTCGCCCGCATGGTAGACGTTTAATAACAGGTAGGTTATAGTCACACTGAAAACCGAAGCAAAGAAAAAATTAACACTCGGCCCGATGCAGACAAACTGCCGTAAAAAGGGATTTTCCCTGATGGTTCGAAGCCCCTGTACCAGCTCATCCCGAAATTTCTGTTTTTTGCCTGCCACCTTTTCCGTGCGTGCGTAGAGAGGGCGGATTACCGCTTGCAGCAGCATGGCCGCAAAAAAACCGCTTGCCGAAACGCACAAGCCGCCTGTCAGCCCGAAAGACCGATATGCGAGGGTGCCAATTATCGGCGTCATCACGTATACAAACCCGTCGTCTATTTTGGAAACGGTAACGGCCTCATCGAGTAACTCTTTTGGCACCAATTCCGTTATGATAGCGGCTTCCGGCGCCTGATAAAATACCTCGACTATTTCCAAAAACACGGTCAGTACATAAATTTGTGCAATGGATAAGCCTTCTGTTCTTATAGAAAGAAAGACAAACAGGGTCAATACCACCGCATCGATTGCCATTAAAAGGGTCATCAGTTTGATGCGCGGATATTTATCGCCAAGCACGCCCGCAATGGGAGTAAGGCCTATCCGCGGAACAACGATAACGGCAAGTGTAGTGGCGAAAATAGTCGCAGAACCCGTTTTTTGCAGTACGTATAAGGCCAATACAAATTGCAAGATATTGCTTGCCGCCATGGAACAAGCAGAAGCAACCCAAAAGGCCGTATAATTACGATTGGTCAGCAGTGTTTTTATATGCACATTATTTTCTTTATCCATACCGTACCGTTCATGTCCTTACTGCATAAGCTGATTGCTTGCAGCTTTTTGCAAGCACGCTATTGTTTTCCGAATACTTCAGGGTGCAGCCCTTTTGCAATAATTTCAAACCCATCTACGTTATGGATACCGCTGAATATATATGACAACGGCACCACGATATACCGTTTTTCTTTTACGGCAGTTACATCGGCCAATGCTTTATTGGTATTTAAAAAAGCAATGAGCTTCTCCGCTCTAGGATCTACCGGTGTACCATGCAGAATAATATAGTCGGGATTCTTTTGTATCATTTGTTCAAAACTAACACGGCTGAATTGTTTTTTAATTTCTTTAAAAACGTTTTCACCATGGGCGGCTTCGATGAGTGCGTTTTCCAAACCAAGCCCTCCTGCAACATAGGGAGCTTCCTGTCCGCTGTCATAACCCACCACCTTTACGGGTTTTGTATGAGCAAGCTGCTCTTGGATATCCGTTACTTTTTTACGCAGCTCTTGAGTCACTGTCTTAGCCCGCGCTTCCGCACCGAATATTTTTCCTAAATTCATAAGGTCGTTAAAAGAATTTTCGATAGTGGGATTCGGAATCTGTGTTCCCTCTGTCACATATATCTTAATGCCGTTCTTTTCGTAATCTTCATAACTGCCGAATATATTTGGAACATTAAAATAAAATGAATCCATAACAATTAAATCAGGTTCCAGTGCCAGAAGCGTTTCAAGGCTTGGGATTTGCAGTTTTGCCATCTCGTCGGGAATCGGCAATTTTTTTACCTTTTCGCGATACGTTGCATTCACGGCATTTATATCAATGCCGGCTGTTCTCGTTGCAATAATGTCATCTTCCACGCCGAGCGCCGTCAGAGAAGTTGCTGCATTAAGATCCAATGCAATAACTTTCCGCGGCTCTTTTTCGAATACCAGCTCATGGCCGTAATTGGAAATGGTAACCGGATATGAACCGGTTTTCGACGGCATACCAGCATTCGATGTTTTTACATCCGATGCACCTTTACCTATGCAGGGGGTCAATACACTGCACCACAAAAGCAGCGGTAACACCAATTCCTTCATGTTTTTATGTTTCATCATCTCCTCCATTGGCATACGCCCTTTGAAAAATAATATTAGACCTGTTCGATACCTACATTGGCGAACCAGTCGAACATCACCTGTCAAGGTAACCATTTTTAACGGTAAAAATTCTGCATCACTATAAAAACCCTTTCGCATAAGCACATGAGTCAATACCGTATCTGGTGCACCGACAGTCACTATTTTCCAGCTAACTATGCTGATTAATAATCCACGAAGAATGCTGGGTGTTTTTTTTTTCTTCGTATACGCATACTTTGTTTCTGCCAGTCTGCTTTGCATCATAGAGGGCGCAATCAGCTTTATAAATCATATCAGTAAATATACGTATGTTTTTGGATTGCTCAGAGTGCAACCCGAGACTTATCGTTATTTTTTCCCGAATATGCTCTTTAAACTGAACATACAAATGTTCTACAGAAAGCCGCATTTCATCAGCAATTTTTAGCGTTTCGCCCAGGGTAGTATTGTACAGTACAATAAGGAATTCTTCCCCTCCATACCGCCCTATCAAATCGCTTTCTGATCTAATACGCGTTTTTAAGGCTGTGGCAATAAATTTTAAAACGATATCGCCTGCTTGATGCCCGTAGGTGTCGTTGTATGCTTTAAAAAAATCAACATCAATCAGTATAACCGACAAGTTTACTTTGTTTTTTTTGGCTTTTTGGAGAATCTGCTCACTCATGATATCAATAGAGCGCCTATTTCCAACATTGGTTAAATAATCGATCATAGAAAGCTCTTGTAATGTGATGTTATCTTGTATAAGATTTTTTTGCTTTTGTTCAAGTGATTGTGTATATTGGTTTATCAAATACAATCTGCGGGTTTTATAGAGTAAAAATAGAAATAATAGCACCAGTAATATATACAACACAAGCATAGGGGCTGAAAAGAAAAAATTAGGATGGATAGTAAAAGCAATAGAATCGCTTGCACTATCCGGCTCTATACTGTTTTTCACAAAAAATGTGTACGTTCCCGGCGGCAGCTTGGTGTAGAGTGCGTAATTTCTGTCTGATACAATGGTCCAATCTTTGTCGAAGCCGGCTAGTTTATAAGCATAGGCAATTTTTTTTACCGGAAAAAAATGAGGGGCGGAAAAATAAAATTTGATGTCGTTTTTAGTATAATCGAACGAAAGCAAAGGCCCTCTGCGGCTTACATTGATATCTTCCCGCTCTACTTTCATAGATTGTATTCGGACAGGAATTTTCCGTACGAGAAAGGTTGTCAGTGCGGATTGAGATAGCTGTATCAGACCGTTATCTGTCCCTAAAAAAAGCAAATTTGGTTCGTGAATAGCCAATGGATGACAGCTAGAGTAATTATATTGTATTGAATCTGGCATGCCATAGAATTGAATAGTCCCTTTCTCTGTGTTGAATAGGTGTAAATCGTATAATGTGGTTACCCATAGGCAATGGGAACCAGCATCTGTAATGCTAATAATCTTATTTGAAGAGAGCCCGTGCGCCATTGTATATGTTTGGAAAGTGTCATAAAGAGGATCAAAACTAAAAATACCGCCACCATCGGTACCAAACCATAATACGCCGTTGGAATCTTCACAAAAAGTATTAACTGCATTTGCAGAAATACCGGCAGGATTATCGGCACGATATAGATAGACTATAAAATCATCACGAGCAGAGTCATAACGGTAAAGGCCTTTAGCGGTTCCTATCCATAGCTGCTTTTTCTTATCTTGTCTGATAAAGAATATCGTATCGCTTTGCAGCGAACAGGTTCCACTTGAGGCCGTGTACGTTTTTACTGTTTGGCTTTTATGATCGGTGTAGATAAGGCCGTGTCGCTGTGTTCCAATCCAGAGGGCTCCATCACTTGTACGGCATAGCGTAGTTATTTCCCAATTTTTGGATTGCGTATTGCCCTGTATGCTGATAGGTTCAAACTGGCATTGCACCGTGTCAAACTGGTAGAGGCTGCCGGAGCTGCTTATGAGCAATGTGCTATCATCGGACGCATACAAAAAGACAGCAGTATTTATATGGCCTAACCGTTTGTAAACAGCTGGAAGGGAAAACTCGGTAATTTTGGAGTCTTTCAAGCTGTATCGTATGAGCATGTCATCAAACAGCGCCCAGACAGCCCCTGGTGTATAGGCCAAATTTCGCACTTCCCATCTTGTATGCTCAGCTTTCTTTTGCCGGTGCTTTTTTTGAGGGTAAACAGGCACTGCTATTTTGTTCAAAATCAGGTTGGTGTCAGCGGTATTTACAAAACCGTCAGTACCAATATAGAAGATACCATATCTATCAATAAAAAACGCATAAATACTGTTATTGGTTAATTTATTTTTTTTGCTGCTGCCTGTATAATGCTCTGCATTATTGGTGTTTTTATCAAAAATATACAAGCCGTCTTTTTGCGTACCGACTGCGATAAAATTATTATCGATAAAATTATCATAAAGCGTGTATATATAGTTATGCCCAAGACGATGCACCATGTAAGTATGAGTATCGGGGAAAATATGAATAAGCCCCACACCCCATGCAGCCATCCAGTAAGTACCCTTATCTTCAATGAAAGCATAGATATTCGTACCGGCTTGTAAGCAACCTGGAGGAATAAGCGATGTTTTTTCAAAAGTATCAGCTGCGGGGTTATATTCCCATACGCCGTCATCAGTTGAGGCAAAAATTCTGCCTTTGGAATCTTCACTTACTGAATAAACGGCTGCTGCACCAAGATAATGGGCCGCATCTTTTGTATTGAATACGGTAAACGTTTTGCTTTCTTCGTCCGTGCACAAGCTCAACCCCTGTGCGCTACCTATCCAAAGTCTTCCTTTAGAATCGCGAAAAATTGCAGAAATCATTTCTCCTGCATCGGGATAATGGCTAATACGCCCAGTGCCCGTATCAAGTTTATCTAATCCTGCTTGAGTACCAAGCCAAAGCATGTCATCCGTTTCCATGTAACAGGTAGTGACCTGGCACGAAGAGATCGTTGAATCATCAAAAGGCATATGTTCATATCGATATACTGATACCCCATCATAGCGGACAAGCCCGGAATCGGTACCAAGATAGAGCCTATCGCTGCTATCTTGTGTAATGCAATACACATTACTTGTAGCAGGTATATGATACTCGCCATAAAACACGAGCGGCAACAACTCACTCGAGTATAAAAAAGAGGATATAAAAAAAGCGGTATATAAAACAACAATAAAGAATTTCAGGGTATCCTCCGTTCCCTTTATAACACTACACGAGATAAGGGACTTTCTTATTAATGAAGTTTATTAAAAGACACTGGCCTTCTTATTAATGCGGAACGGAGAACAGAAAGTAATACCTGCTACTAGCGAGGATTTGCTTCAGAATTTTCTTTTATAGTTAAATCAAGATTATCAGCTTTATCTTTTTGGTCATCCGTCTTTTTAGAATCAGCTGTTTCTTTCCACCATTCAACGGCAGATTCTGCTTGTTTGGTTTGTGCATCTTGCTGTAACCCAGAATCTCCAGGGCTTTTGTTAAGCCATGCAAGAGAAAAAGAAAGTACAAAAAATAAGGTGATAAAGGCGTAGGTGGTCTTGGTTAAGACATTGCCGGATCTTGACCCAAACGCTGAATTTGAACCGCCGGCAAAAAGGCCTCCTAAATTATCGCCTTCTTCATTTTGCAATAATACCAAACCTACAATGAGTAAAGATACAATGATAAAAACTACTAATAATATAATACTGATTCCGCTCATACATGCTCCAGAAAATTAATCAGTTATTTGCATAGAGTGCATAGTAACTCTCTGACGCTGACAAATATTGAAAGCACTATATCGAAAAAGAGGAAGTTATGCAAGAGGCTCTGCATGAATCGGGTATAGAAACACTCCTCAATGCTTGCGTAAAGCCAACTGAATGAGTAAAGTGGGTAACATGGAATGGAACTTAGCCGCATCGCAGGCGCAGGAAGACTTTACCAAAGCGCGTAATAGAGCGTGGATACGCGAGCTTCAAGCATGCCTGCACCCTGATAAAACGCGCTTGCTTTCCTTGCAAGACGTAAAAAAACTGGTAAAGCCCAAAAACGAAGTGTATATCGGTGTCAAAGCGGTTCCCATTCAAAAAATTATCGGCAGCGAAGGCAGGTACAATGATTTTGACGATTGCTTTTTGCCCTTATCTAACCAATTAAAAGAGCGGTGGGTCAACGTTGATACCGCGCATCTGACCGATATTATCCTTCCGCCCGTGCAGCTCTATGAAATTGCCGGAGTATATTTTGTCAGAGACGGAAATCACCGAGTTTCCGTTGCCAAAGCGCAGGGTGTGGAATTTATCGACGCTGAAATAATCTCTTTGCAAAGCGAAATGCAGCTGCCTGCCACTGTACGCCACGGCACCCTCCTTCAAACGGTTATTACTTACGAAAAACGTATATTTTACGACGAAACCAATTTCGGCGACCTCACCGACTACTGGACACTCGATTTCACCAGCCCCGGACGCTACGATGTCATCTATAACCATATTTTAGTACATAAATACTACCTCAATGAACAAAAAACAGAAGAAATACGCTTTGACGAAGCGCTTTTGTCATGGTTTCAAATGGTATATCTGCCGATAATTGCTATTATAGAGAAGTACCACCTTTTAAGTGACTTTAAAAATCGTACTGCAAGCGATATTTATGTGTGGATTGTAAAACACTGGGACGAGCTCAAGCAAAAAAACGGTAATGACTACAGCTTGGATGACGCTGCAAAGGATTTTGCCGAAAAGCGCAAACCAGATACAGCATCTTTTTTATCAAAAATAAAAAAGATGCTGACGCGCCGTTCTCTCCGCTACCGCAAACAGTAAGCGCAAAACCCGCATACGGAACCAGAGGAAGAGTATGAAAAATCAAGCACCGACCGTTGATGATAATCAGAGGGAGCAGATAAGTATAACCAAAAGATGTATACAGCTTTTTACCACTTTTTTTAAGATAGGCGCGGTTACCTTCGGCGGCGGCATGAGTATGCTACCCATCCTTCAGCAGCTACTGGTTGAAAAAAAGCACTGGCTTACCGAAGAAGAAATTCTCGATTACTTTGCCATCGGCCAATGCACACCCGGCATTATCGCCGTGAACGTGGCCACCTTCTGCGGTTACAAACGAGCCGGATTGCGCGGCGCGCTTATTGCAACCTTGGGGATCGTCTGCCCTTCTTGGATTATCATCCTCGTGATAGCCCGTTTTATTGCTCACTTTTCAGCAATTGCCTGGGTTGCCCGCGCCATGAAAGGCGTATATGTCGCCGTCGCAGCCTTGCTCATCCGCGCCGTACTTACATTCAGCAAAAAAATTATTACCGACTGCGCAACGGCGCTCATTGCTGCCGGAGCATTTTTGGCCATACAACTTGGGAACATCCCAGGACTATACGTGATCCTTACCGCAGGCATAGCAGGCTACGGCGTACAGCTGTGGCGCAACAAACGCAAGCTTTGAAGCGGGCGTTAGGAGGCTTTTATTTTAGACCATATCTATTTTAAATTTTTTCTTCCATTTATAAAATCAATCATATATTTGATTTCAATTTCTGCTGAAAATTCTAGATCCTAGTCACTTTCAAAATAAGACTGGAAGTCCTTTTTGCTTTTGAGATATTATTTTACCAGTTCCATAGCCTGATAAACTTCTTTATCATCAATTTTTGACTTTTCGTTTTTAGGCCTATGTTGTTGTTTTCTTTCTCTTAAACTGTCATGCTGGCTCATTGCAAACTCCTATTTTTCCAAAACAAAAAGATATTCTGAAACATAAATGTCTCTACTTCGCAAATTTCTGCTGCCACGGAAAGTATTGTATGTAATTTCTACCGTTTTTAACCTTCCGTACTTTTTTAACATTTCTGACATTTCATTGAATGTTATGAAACCTTCCGAGTTATATGAAATAATAATGAACTTACTTGACAAGTTTGCTATTATTTTTTCCATTGATTTCAATGCTGAGTAAGGTTTATTAAATGTAGAACGGTTCCAGTCTTGTGTTATGCCACTTATTTTACTGATTTCAACATCGAATTTATTCTTAAGAATTAAATTAAGCATAAAATAATTTGAACCGTAAGGATGCTGATTATATGGGGGGTCAAGATATGCAATGTCTAAGCCGTTCAATTCTCTTGAAAGTTCTACGGTATCTTTTTGAAAGATTTCTAACTCTGCTTCAAAATTGCTGAACACAGGCTCTTTTAATTCAATTTTACCCAAAATTCTTGTAAGCGCATTTTTACCGGCTGCACCAAAGCAACCAACCCCCGTATTTTTGTCTTTATAAAAGCCTTTGAAAACACCGCTTGTATTTACATGAATTGATGCTTCTGTAATGAGCGGAGCAAGAAAGAACTTTTTTAATTTTTCTTCAGTTACAATCCTATCGATTAGATTTCTATAAGTATCAATTAAAACAGCATTTTCATGTGTGTAAAAAACTCTTTCACCTTTCAGGATGTTATTGTCATCTTGAGGAGCATAGTTTTCAGTGATTATTCCAGGAAGCTTCTCCTTTGCACAAAGTTCTGCTATTTCGCTACGCAGTGCTGCGCATCTCTTTTTGGGATAATTCTTTTTATTTGTGAGATAACAGCTATTTATTATGGAAGAATAATGCTCTAAATCATTTACAATCAATTTTGCAGAATATTTTTTTAGCATTCTCGCAACAATTCCCGAACCTGAAAAAACATCTGCGCAAACCAATGTGCTGTTATCTAGTTTTGCTGAAATTATTGCTACTTCTTTTTCTATATTACCAATTAGATTTCTTTTATTTCCAAGATAGGTTATTATTTGAGTTGTTAAAAAATCTTTATTCTCTTCTAGCGCTATCATTTTATCTATATTTAAAATTTTTGAATACGAACAATATATATTACACTCAAATTGATGGTATAAAATCATTAGCCCAGTAGGCTGTGAGCCTCGCCGACTACAACTGCTCCGGAGCAGCTGCATTAAAGTGGCCTGCAAGGACTTCCCACTGTTTTTGCAGCTTCGGATGGCGTTGCGGCACAAAAAGCGCAATCACCTTTTTCTCTCCCGTATGCAGCACCAGCACACACTTAGTCACGGTAGTTTTTACAAAAAAGCCTCTGGTAAACTGCTCAGTTTCAGCACGGGCAATAGCTGAAAAAGGATAGGTGCGGCAATAACCCCACCCCGCAAACCCCACGTTAAAAGCAGCACATTGAGCGCTACAGTCAAACTCCCACTGATCTTTGGAAAAAATTACTATTATGGAAACTAAGACAATCAGAATACCTACGAAAGGTATCTTGTGCTCTTCAAGATAGAAAAAAAGGGAGGCAGCGGCGATACAAAAAGCAATCACTGCATAAAAACCCCGTAAAAAAAGCGATAAAAAGGGAAATACAATCAAACCGTTATTATTGTTTTGCATGCCGTTTATGGTACCACGCCAAAACTGCCATAGCGAGCAATCCGCCCACTATCATCAAAAAACACAGTATCTGCCCCGTAGAAATATTCCACCAGCTGCTATTCAAGTAAATAGGCGCTTCAGTATGCGCAATTCTAAATCCAAGCTCATAGTCAGGCTGCCTGAAATATTCTATCCCAAACCGAACAACGCCATAGCTAACAGTGTATAGGCATAGCAGAAAGCCGTTAAAAGGCTTCTTATTACGGAAAGTCCACACAATGAGCCACACCACAACACCTTCAAAAAGCGCTTCGTACAGCTGGCTCGGGTGGCGAGGCAAATTAACGTATTGAGCCCCCTCTTGGATCGTAATACCAGCTTTTTGTGCAAAATTCTGTACCCATGCCTCCTGTGCAGGAAAACAATCATGGAGTGGCACCGAAGGAAACAGCATACCAAGCGGGCTCGTGGTGATACGACCATATAGTTCACCATTCAAAAAATTTCCAATGCGCCCAAAGGTATAACCGAGCGGTATCCCCGCACAGGTAGTATCCGCCCAGGCAAAAAAAGACTGCTTGTATTTTTTAGTCCACAGAAGTGCACCGGTAAAACAGCCGATAAACCCGCCGTGATACGACATACCCTGTAAGCCAGTCCAGCCATGCGTTGCGGAAAAAGGCCAAAAAATAAGCCAGGGGTTTTGCCAATAAATCCACGACGGCTCATACACTAAAGTTGCAAAAATACGGGCGCCTATCAAAAGGCCCAACAAACACCAGGTAAAAAAATCCAGCACATCCTCTATCGTTATACGTTTTGCGCTTTTTGCGTAGTGCTGCAACTCTCCCTTGTTTAATTGTATCCTAAATAAAACAAATGCTACAGAAAACGCAACCAGATACATAAACCCGTACCACCGAAGGAAAGGAATACCAGGAATAATCTCAGGATGAATCCACGAAGGATACTGAATAGTAAGCAGCATATAATCTCCTAACTGTACGCTACCGTGCGCACAAAAAATAATTATTTTTTAACAACACTATATCTCAATATCTAGTGCAACTTATTACCGATCGGCCTACACACAATGGAGCCCTTCTGTGTTGCAAAGGTAAAAACCACGCCCACCATTGGCTTACGCACCTCGTAGTACCGTCCATGGCTTTCCAACACAACCCCCGGATAGGCAGTGCCGGTAACCCTTATCTCTGATTCAATATGCGATTCAAAATGCTCTTTTAATTTAAACACTTCAAAAGTCAACGCTTTATTCTGCTTTAACAAAGCGGCCTTGCGCCGATGCAGTACGGCATTGCCGTGCCCATGATGCAAGAGCTCGTCGTCTATTTGATGTATTTCCATTGCATTATGCTTCATTTCTTTTTCATAGAGCTCTATCTTATCCTTAATAAGATAATCTTGACCAAACGAAATAAGCGTGCGGATTTTCTTTCTGTCTCCTAAATTGCATACTTGCATACCGCACGCTGCATGCACATTGCCGCCGATTACACTGCCCTGCTCTCCAATACACGAGAGGGTTCCGTTGGTTACAACACTACAGCGGAAACAATAGCGGTCAATAGTGATATTGCCGCCAGCCAGCAAACGGGCTGCCTCAGCGAAGGATAAGGAGATATTTTTTTTAGCCCACACCGTACCGCGGTATTTTCCTTGAATACCACCTCTCATAATGAGCGATTCTTTAGTATACACAAGCGACACTCCGGCATCACCATCGATGGTTAACGAGCCGTTTGCCTTTATTTTGCGGTTTTTTCCAATACTGCCGTGAATCACTAGATCACCGCCAAAAAGCACATCTTCCATATCCTCGGTAACATCAGAATCGATAACTTTTGCATTGGTCACGTGCAGCGAAGCATCAGATTTCAACAGTTCACCTGAGACTGCAGCGGTAAATTGTATGGTCTCACCGTGCTTTTCCATTACAATAGTATCGTCATACGCCGGTAATGCAGCGGGTACTGCGTTATCAATACCGATCATATTATCAAAGACATCCATCCCTGGCTCGCCTTCTTTGAGAAAAGTTAACGCAAGAATGAGCGTGTTTTTTTTTACCGAAGCAATATTCTTACTATCAAACGAAACCTTCCAATCAAACCGATAGGAATCAGGGGCAACAGGCGGCTTACCGCGGCAAATAAGGTATTCATCAGATACAAGCACTTTCCGAGCAGCAGCGATTGCTTTCTCTAATCTTTCAGTTGTGTAGTTTTTCTCCGGTACGTGTATCTCGTTAAGCGTTTTTTTGAGTTGCCCAATAGAAAACGGCACTCCCGCCCCCACCGATGCACGCAGCACCAGCGACACTGCCATATTGTTTTCCCGTACCACTGCCTGCACCGTAGCGTCTTTATAAGGAATAATACGCACTCTTAGCCCATCACTGGTGTGGGCTACCAGCACAATGCCGCTCGCTTCAGCTTTTAACGAATCACCATTGTACACAATATTGCGCATATCCGATACAAAAGGGTCGTTACCCGGTAAACCAGGAATAGGAGCGCCGTAAATGTCTACACCGGCTGCACCAAGAGCTGTTTTTGAAAAGCTAAAAAGCTTTTCCCCCTTTTCCGCCATGCCGAGCGACTGCGCTTCGGTCAGCGGGAAATTATCATCGTAGATAATCTTCTTTTGTTCAGGTAGGATTTCCGCAACAGCACGCAGCTTCTGTACCAACTGCGCAGCCTCAGCGTCCGGTAACGGTACGGTATGCGTGATAAGAGTTCTATCAGCCCCCCGCTGCGGCAGCACCGCTTCGGCAATTGGTATGAGTATTTCCCGATCACGCGATTGCGCAAAAAGGTCTATTTGAGCTTCTATCTCTTTTCGGTCGCGGATGCGGAGCTCATGCTCCTTCTCTAAGGCTTGACTAATAATTCGCTTGTCGATAACATTATCACCGCCTTTGGCTTTGCGGATATACAAATCAGCTCTGGTGTTATCGGGTGCAATAACAATACGGGTATAAAACGATGGCTCAAGCACCAACTCAAGCGGTGCAAGCGGAACGTCGGCTGCCTGATTTTTCTTTATATAGTCTTCAAAGGTCTTTTGGCTGATGATATCTTCCGGCGCAATACCGTTACTGGCAGCTGCTTTACGCAAAACAGCATAGTCAGCGGGATCCTCCGCGGAATCAGTGAAAGCTATATACCACTTATCGTCACTTTGCTTAATGTTCCACGTCATACGTTTTAGCAGCGCCCTCTAAAAGCGATAACCTTTTTCAATGGCTTTCTTAATTTTGTACTTTAACAAGAGATTTTCTTTTTTTAACACAGAAATCTCATAGTGCTGGCTTTTGATAATTTCAGCGATATCGTTCATCGAAAGTGCATCGCTTCCGATAAGGTCTTCAACATACCCCATCTTAGACCTAAAATCAGCTTCGGCCTCCATGCCGGCTGAGTGAAAACTATCATCACTATACGATTGATAATCGTGCATACCGGCAAAGGTGAGTGTTTCAGACTGCAAAATTTTATCACAAATGCGGTAAATTGCTTGAGAAATCATCGCACGTGGTTTATACACAACTACCGGCAAACGGGAGGCCAGTGCGGTATCCTGCACCGTATCCCGATAGATCACACCAAGATGCTCAAGCGTAATATTCAGATATTCTTGACATGAACGGCGTATTTTCAGCGCCTTATCAGCGTCTTTGGGATCGTCCAGCATATTCATAATGAGACGAGGTTTCAGCATCTGTAAATCGCGCAAAAATATTTCAGTGTTTTTGGGATCAACTTTTTCAAGCTCGCCAATCATACGGGGGATATACATACGCTGCATTGACGAAGAATCCGATTTCAGCTTTTCAAGATACATAAAACCGGGCGATTTCCGCTTAAATGCATTGTACAAGAGCCTAAACACTACATTTTTTAAAAAAAGATAGGCATTGAGCGTTGCCGTTACGGAAGGAGCGGTAACAATTATCCCTTGCGGCGATAATAAAAAGAAATCCAAGATACTCAAGTGAGTTCCTGCCCCTAAATCAATAATAAAGTAATCCGCATCCACTTTTAATAAGTTTTTAACCAGTTCAGCTTTTTGACTTGCTTTTAATGCTGCAAAACCGGGCATTTCAGAATCGCCAGGAATAAAACGCACATTTGGATAGTTCGTATTAATAATGATATCTTCAAATTTTGATGCCTTCGATAAAAAGGTACCGATACCTGCGGCATTAGCATGCTGGCCCAGCACTAAATGAAGGTTAGACGCACCTAAATCCATATCGGCAATCAGCACTTTTTTGCCTGCTTGTCCCAGTGCAACGGCTAGGTTTGCAGAAAGCAAACTCTTCCCCACACCGCCTTTTCCGCTTGCGACCGGTATTATCTGCATAATGCGCTCTCCTCTTTACGAATATACCCTATTAATGAAGAAACAAATCCTCTAAAAACCTTTAGCTTTTAAAGGTACTCCAGTAGTGTATGTGCTCACCTGTTTTAGGTCAAGAGCCATAAAACACTTTTTAAAGATTCAGAGCCCTCGCATTTTAACCATCATTTCTTATGCAAGAGCTCAAGCGTTTCAGCGGTAAATACATCGCCGACAACTATTTGTGATCGTTCAAAATAGCCTTGCGGCACCTCTAATGCATAGCGCACAGCATAGGTACTCGGAACAATAGCCAAACTATAAGGAGCCATATCTTTTATTTCTCGGATCCTTCCTTGGGAATCAATAAAGGCAATCGAAAGAGGATGCGGCGTATTCTTCATCCAAAATTGAAGCTTGCTATCCTGTCCGTAAACAAACAGCATACCGGTTCCCTCAGGAATGTGCTTACGCCCCATAAAACCGCGTTGCTGCTGCATAGCGGTTATCGCTACTTCAACATGAATAGGTACCTCCGTATTGTCATACGTCCGCCGTATCTTTATTACAAAGGTTTGGGATTGCTCTGCACAGGCCAATACCGCAATAATAATATAAAGGAAAATGAGCCGATGCTTCATGCTAGGGTTCAACGCGTATAGCA
This sequence comes from Treponema sp., assembly GCA_052169815.1. GTDB lineage: Bacteria > Spirochaetota > Spirochaetia > Treponematales > Treponemataceae > Treponema. Next base: position 931 of record JBQNBR010000013.1, on the reverse strand, counting down.
CGCTTGTTTACAGCCTCACTTAAAAGCTATTAATAAAATTTTCTCTGTTGACATCAGACTGTACTTTTTCCGTACTAGTTTTATTGAGAAGCTCATTAAAGACAGTTTTATCAATGTACTTCACTAACAGCGGTCTTTCAATTACGACTCGCGTTTGATCATTTTCCCACACTGCACGCCGCGGGGTGATTGAAGAGGGATCGCCGTAGTCTTTGCAAAACTTTGAGTATACAGAATAATAATCGATAGCATCCATATTGAGTTTAAAAATCATAATATATAAATTCTCGTTATAAAATTGAAACCACGAACGATTGATAAAAAAAGAACCGTTGGTTTCTATTAAGCTTCTATTTTCTGTTAACAGCAATGAAACATCTCGTTCACCGCGGTATCCAAAAACAGGATCGGCTTGCAGCGCTGTCTTTACTGCGTCAATATGAGCTCCCAGCGCTATGCCCCGATATTCGGTAGGTAATTCCTTAAGAGAGGCAGCCTCACGTTCAGGCCCTTCAGATTGCTCAACGGAAGGAGGCTTGTTTTGTGCATTGTTTGGTTGTGCAGACAAAACTACTACCGCACACAACAAAAAGCAACTATACCATATGATTTTCATAGTTTTTTCCTTAAAGTATCTTATCAGAATCGCACGCCCTGTTCGATACCTGCATCGTCGAACCGTGCATGCGATTTAGAACATCGCATTTCAAGGTACCCTGGTGCAGAAACGGAAGTTTCCGCGCCAGGGTTACTATGCACAAGAATACCTGACTTTCGCTTTTTTGTAAAGCCGGCGCTGGAAACAGCATAACATACAAGACGGCCTGACCCCTAACAACAGTTAAAGACCAGGCCGAAGATAAAGAGGTCAAGATCATGCGCTGCCAGGTGGCTTTAAAAATCTTGTTGGATTTTTCGAACCCTTGCCCGG
>JBQNBR010000012.1:0-35824 GCA_052169815.1 Treponema sp. | reverse complement strand
CCAGCACGCGGCATAAAAATTCCTTTTTTGGGGCAATTCCTCTTGCAATTTAGACATATTGCGGAATGTATATAAGCACACCCCGCAATACAAACACATCCAGGCCTTCGAACATGAAATAATATAAAGATTTTTTGCAGACATCCTAAAGTCTATTTTGAAATATAAAATTTATGATACAAATCTAAAAAAACAATAGGGCATCTCTAAAAACCTTGTTGGATTTTTAGAGATGCCCGCCGAGTTTTTCATAAGTCTTTATATATCGGTAACTTATGAAAAACATCGCAAAAGGAATCTAAGGGAAAACCGGTGAGCAAAGCTCACCTCTAAAAAACTGAGGTTTTTAGAGGTTCCCAATATAGAATACATCCGGATTTAACTGAAATTTCTCAATATCATTTTTGTCGATGACAAATCCGATTAATCGTTGATCGCTTTCCAATCTAAAGCGAGCCCATTTTACTCCTGCTAGGACATGTTTCGGATGGAAAAATTCTGATTTGGAAGGAAAATCTTTATAAACTGCTAATACCTTACCGTCTTTATGCCCTATGGGCTCTGCTGCCCAATGGGATCTGTTTTTCTTTGAATACCATTTAAGTTTTTCTATTATCTTGGGAAACTGTTTTTCTGATAAATCTGAAAATTTTTGCCCCTGCGTGTCATCTAAAAAGCTAAAATTAAAAGATAATAAGCCTCTTATTGTTTTATAGGAAGTTTCTACACTTTCCTTTGGAAAATTGGCTAATCTTTTTTCCTTTTTTACATTTTTATGCTTCAATTTTAGGATATCCTCCCAGCAAATGTCTTCTATATGGAGCCGATACTTTTCTATCGTTTCTCAAAATATTTGTGTTCGGCTCATCAAGCCTATAACCAAAGCTTTCTCCATTATCTTTTTCAAACAAATATGACCTGTATTTTCCCAAAATATCAAGAATATCCGGATTTAAACTCGTAAAAATCATTTGAGCACTGCGAGGATTAGATTCTGAATCTGTAAAAAGCTTTATTAAATGAGGCAAAATATCAGGATGTAAGTTAATATCGAATTCATCAAGAAGCAAAACTCCTCCTGATTGCAAATTTAGGTAGTAAAAAAGTAGATTTATATAGAGAGCTTTTGTCCCGGTTGATTCTGAATCGATCCCCAATTTATACTGATCGTTCTCATTTTCGTGAAAAAAGATCGGAAAATATATTTTATTATTTTTTTCATCTTCACGATATGAAATTGTAATATTTGAAATTCCCGTGTCAAACTTTTGAATAAGATTCTTAGTAAAAACTAAAGCATCTTGATCGTGAAAATACATTCTAGAAATTACAGGGATATCCCTACTTATTTCATAACGTAAGCCTGTATAAGTAACGTTGATTGTATTTTTAGCAAAGAAATTGTAAATGTCTTCTATCGCTTGCAGTCCATATTGATGGAGAGTACTAATAAAGGAGGCGTTGTTTCTTAAAATAATTCTATTTTCATTGTCATAAAGTTTATTTATGGTAATTTCATTGTTATTGCGTTCAAAATAAATTTCTTCTGTTGTAGTTTTAATTAAGAAAAGGAGCTCTTTTTCAACATGATCTTTAATACAAAACAGCTTCATAACGATATTCAAGACCGTCTGTATCCATAAATTCAACGTAAAATTCAGACGGCTCTTTATTATCAAAAAATGAATCAAATAAAATGGATGATTCAGTGGAATACAAAAAACTATTTTTAGCAAAATCTGCGATAAACGCAAAAACCTTTAAAGCATTTGTTTTTCCGGAAGCATTTGCTCCTTCATAACCTAGCACTAACGAAAATTCTTTTTCTAAAGAAATATCTTTAGGCACATACCCGTTTAATCTTAAATTTATATCGAGCCAATCCCTAAAACACCAGCAGTTTTTTTGCTCCGTATCCCAATAACATAAAATACCTCATTTATATTATCTACAATACTATACGAGTCTTTAGACATTTGTCGATATTTGACAAATGTCTAGCTAGAACCTTTAGTAGGAAAAAAAGAGCCTAGCTCTAAAATCATCATCGTAGATCCCTGCACACCCCGCAACCTCACGTCTTGTTACAAAATGGCAAACCCGAGCGCTTTAATGTCTTTATTAAATGTTTGTACCGTTTCGAGCGACAGCTGATTCAAATCCATCCCTATCATGGGTATTTTCGCAATAATTTCAGGCGTACAGGTGATAATATCAGCACCCGCTTGTTCTGCCTGCATGATATTAAAAAGCTCTCGAGAACTTGCCCACAAAAGCTCCACACCTTCTTTTTGATGACAAAGCCGCGCAGATTCCTGCATAAGCGGCATCGGATCCACACCCGTGTCCGCTACCCTACCGGCAAATACTGAAACAATAGCCGGCACTCCTGCTTTGAGCACTGCTACCGCCGCTTGCACTTGCTCCACCGTAAAGAGCGCCGTTACATTGACCTTCACCTTCCGAGCCGCCAATTGCTCTATGAGCGGCACAGAGGATTCACCCTTTGTGTTTGTAATGGGAATTTTTACAAACACATTACTGCCGAACGATGCAATTTTTTCAGCTTCTTTTTCCATGGTCGCAAAATCATCGGCAAATACTTCAAATGAGATGGACAAATCGGGAATGGCTTTTACCACTGCCTTTGCAAACTCATTATAATCGGTAACGCCGGCCTTTTTCATCAAAGAGGGATTGGTGGTAAACCCTTTTACCACACCCTCCTGATAGATCCGCTTCATTTTATCGAGATCAGCACCATCAGCATAAATTTTTACTGTACGTGTCATAGCTCAACCTCCGCTTTCTGGGAACCTCGAAAAACTCAAGCCTATCGGCTTGTTCTGTAAGGAAGTGATTATCATATCCGCTAACGCGGATTGCGAAACAGTTTTTCGAGGTTTTCCTTAGATTTATTTGCGATGTAATTCCATAAGTATCGATTTTATAAAGACTTATGGAATTACTCGTCGGGCACCTCTAAAAATCCAACAAGTTTTTTTGCAGGTGCCCTTCTATTATACCCAAGAAAGCTGCGATACACAACCGGCCTTTAGCCCGTCAGCCTGCCCTACCGAAAATCTGCGCTGATAGCATGCAGCGCTTGCACGGCGCAATCTATTTCTTCCGTAGTATTGAAGGTAGAAAAACTAAAGCGCACGACGCCCTGCTCCTCCGTATGGAGCGTTTTATGCACGAGCGGCGCACAGTGAGCGCCGGGACGGGTTGCAATACCGTAGGATTCATCAAGTATGCGGCTCACCTCCGCTGAAGGAAACGTTCCAATATTAACAGCGACCACTGCACCGGCGTGCGCTGCATCAGGCGCATAGAGGCGTACGTTCGCAATAGTCCGCACGGCTTCAACAAAATACTTCCGTAACTCGGCAAGGTACGAACAGATGCGGTCAACACCGTATGCACTGACATAGGCACAGCCTGCCGTAAGCCCCGCAAAAGACGGCACATTCATAGTACCGGCCTCAAACACATCGGGCATAGTGCAAGGGTGCGTTTTATCAAAGGAGTGCACCCCGCTGCCGCCTGAAAACACCGGCGTAAACGCAAAGTCTCCGTGTACCGCAATACCGCCGGTGCCTTGCGGCCCGTAGAGCCCCTTATGGCCGGTAAAGCACACAATCGTGTTTTCGTAGGAAGCGAGATCAAGCGGCAGCGTACCGGCGCTTTGTGAGGCATCGATAATAAGGGTAAGCCCGTGCTTTCGGCATATCCGGTGCACCCGCGGTATGTCGCACACCGCCCCTATGACATTTGAACACGCATTAACCACCATAGCCTTAGTACGGGGCTCCACTGCCTGCTCCATTGCATCGTAGTCCAATGCGCCGGTAGCACTATCAAAGCCGATCACCGTAAGCGCCGCCCCCGCCGCTTCCAGTTGGTACAACGGCCTGAGCACCGAATTATGCTCAAGCGCAGTGGTGATCAGATGATCAGGCGCTTTAAAAAGGCTTTTGAGCACTAAATTCAATGCGGCCGTTGCATTTTGACACAGCGCAATCTGCAACGGGTTTGATACATTGAAGATGCGAGCAAGCGCTGTCCTTGCAGCAAACAGCGATTTCAGCGCATTATGCGCCGAAGCATGGGCGGCGCGGCCGGGATTGGCAAACTGTTCGGATGCAAGCGTTTCATACACCGCTTTGGCCACAGAAGGCGGCTTTTGCAAGGTGGTAGCGCTATTATCAAAATAAATCATACGCATGGGGTTACCGTCCTTTCTGCCCCCTGCACCGTCAGCGTATAGGCGCCTTGATACCCGCAGCCTTTTTCAGCAATCAGAGCAGCCGCGGCAGCATGATCATCGCGATTAACCCGCAAAGCCAAACCGCAGCCTTGCGAAATTTCAGGGGGGAGCGGAATCAAACGGGCACCTTCCAATCCCGTAACAGCGGTTTCGGCCGCAATCGCCTGATGCGAAGAATCAAAGGCAAACACGCAAAATACTTCAGTAGTCATACGCTCTTACGGGCGCACCACATGGTGTGTGCGCATAATCTCTACAATTCTATACATGTTGGTGGCAGAACCAACCTTTAAGTGCTCTTTTAAGCCGTAAAAATCCAAACACAACCCGCATGAAAGCACTTCGGTACCTTTGCTTTGCAATGCGGTAAGATCGGTAACCGTTTTTTCGTTTTCGGTAGAAAGCTTGATCCCAGAATTATATAACACCACCATTTTGGGAATAGCATCCTGTTCGGTAAGCGCGTACACAAAATTCTCCAAGAGCTTTTTGCCGAACCCTTCGTCGCCGGTACCCATTTTATCCGAATTAATGACTACCACATACTCGTTTTCAGTGTGCAGCGTCAAAGTAGAATCGGGCAACAGAGCACAAGACTCACCTCCTTCAAGATTATACAGCACTGTGTAAGCGGCTTCGCCCGTCTTTTCAACCAACGCCTTAATATTGAGCTGTCCTGCCATCTTGGTAAGATTCTGCGTTGCAATTTCATTATCCACCCGAATGAGGATATTCTCCCCTCCCGTGTTCTCACGCAGCGCTTTTTTCGTCATAATAACCGGAATAGGGCACGCTTTGCCCATCGCATCAACTTCTATCATATATTTCTCCTGTCACTCATACTTTATGAGACAATCACCGCATGGCCTTGAAACGGTGTTATCTTCCCTATTTCAAACAGCGCAAGCTGCTGCGCCTCAAACTGAGCGCGGATACGATCAGCTTCCGAAGGCGAGACTGCAAAAAGTAGACCGCCTGACGTTTGAGGATCAAACATAATTTCTTCTAGACCAAAATCATGCACTGCCGTCATATCGATTTTGCCTTGCGCATAATTTCTATTACGCTGACCGCCTGCTGTCAGCAAAAACTCATGCGCCGCCCGATATGCCGCCTCTATAAACGGAATCTTTTCAGCATAAAGCTGCGCAGTGTGCTGGGTTCCTGCCATTTCCAACAAGTGGCCGATCAGCCCAAAGCCCGTAACATCGGTACAGGCATGAATAGAAACGACGCGCATAAGATCAGCCGCATATTTATTCAGCGTGGTCATCGAAGCGCACGCCTCATCAAAAGCCGCTTGCGCCATTTCGCCTGCACTATAGGCGGTGGTAATAATGCCGACACCGAGTTTCTTGGTTAAAAACAAAACATCTCCATCCTCAGGCGTGTTGTTTTTCCAAATACGTTCAGGATGCACTTTCCCCATTACCGAAAGGCCGTACTTCACTTTCGGATCGTGAATAGAATGCCCACCAACAAGGGCAGCCCCCGCTTCCTTCACTTTTTCCGCGCCGCCTGTCAATATCTTTTGCAACGCAGCATATGCGTGCTTATGCGACGCTTCTTCCGGATAACACACAATATTGAGCGCACATACCGGCTCGCCACCCATTGCATACACATCGCTTAAAGCGTTCGTAGCGGCAATGGCACCGAACAACGTCGGATCTGTTACCATTGGCGGGAAAAAATCAAGCGTTTGGATAATTGCAAGCTCCTTAGTCATTTGAATAACCGCCGCATCATCAGAAGAATCAAAGCCTACCAATAGGCCCTCGCACGCTGTTTTCGGTAACGACTGTAATACCGCACCAAGAATACCGGCCCCTATCTTGGCGTTACAACCGCCGCATACAAATAAATCAGATGTACCTTCCTGCATATTTTTTATAATATAGTAGAAACCCTATTCATGCAAGCGTATTTATAAGTAAAATTACTAATTTATTACAGAATAGCAGAAAAAGTACGCTCCGGTTTTTCTTGAGATTTTTACGTTCTTCGATTTTAAGCCTCTTGTCTATACGGCTATTTTTGAGTATCTTTAAAAAATACGTAAAGATGCATTGATTGCAGCATACATACACCAGATGATGTACCTATTTCACAATAGAGGGGCACTGTTTATATGAACGACGATAAGAAAAAAGACAATCAACCTGAAAAAGACCCTTTTAACTTTTTCAAACTGAGTTCGGAACCTCCTGAAAAAAATAAACCTCCTAAAAAGCCTAAAATTCCCTTTTGGGCTATTATTGCAAGTGTTTTTGTTATACTATTGATAGCCAACCAATTCTTTATCAATAGAGACAGCAATACCATCCCGCTGTCCGAATTTAAAGACAGGATTGCATCGGGAGAAATCGTAAAAGTGGTGATGAGTTCGGCGTACTTTACCGGCTATACCAAAACACATACCGCACATGACAAAGGCTCACGCTTCCCGTTTCTCTCAAACGACACAGCCAATTCATACCAAACCATCGGTATTTATTCGGAATCGTTCCTAAAATTGCTTGACGATCATAACGTAGTCTATCAAATCAAACCGAAAGAAAGCAACTTTTTCCTAGACTTCCTTCTCCAGTGGATACTACCGTTCGGCTTTATTTTCCTTATCTGGCACTTTGTTATGAAGCGCTTCACCTCAAATCTCGGCGGAGGGCTTGGTGGCAGCATTTTTTCTACCGGACAAGCCAAAGCAGCCGCTGTAGAAGAAGGCAAGGTAACCACCCGCTTTTCCGATGTCGCCGGAGTGGATGAAGCCAAGGAAGAACTCGTGGAAGTGGTAGATTTTCTCAAGTCCCCGCAAAAATATACCGACATCGGAGGAAAAATTCCGCGTGGGGTACTCCTCGTCGGCCCCCCGGGTACCGGGAAAACCCTACTAGCACGGGCTGTTGCAGGCGAATCAGGCGTTCCTTTCTTTAGAATAAGTGGTTCAGACTTTGTAGAAATGTTTGTCGGCGTTGGGGCATCCCGTGTAAGAGACCTCTTTAAGCAAGCCCGCGAAAAGGCTCCCTGCATTGTGTTTATTGACGAGCTCGACGCAATCGGAAAATCCCGCATCAACTCCATTCACTCAAACGACGAGCGGGAACAAACGCTCAACCAGCTTTTAGTTGAAATGGACGGCTTTGATAATACCACCGGCCTTATCCTGCTCGCTGCAACAAACCGCCCCGACGTCCTTGATTCTGCCCTGCTGCGGCCAGGACGCTTTGACCGACAAGTGGTAGTAGATCGTCCCGACATGAAAGGCCGTGAACAAATCCTTAAAATTCACGCAAAAAATGTAAAAGTGGCACCTTACGTTGATCTTACTGATGTTGCCCGCATCACCAGCGGTTTTTCCGGTGCAGATTTGGCGAACGTCATAAATGAATCAGCCTTACTGGCTGTGCGCTCCGGCAGAAAAGAAGTAATAAAAGAGGACCTTGACGAAGCGGTAGAAAAAGCTATTGCCGGCTTGCAGAAAAAAAGCAGGGTTATAAAAGAAAAAGAGCGCCAAATTGTCGCATACCACGAAACGGGCCATGCGTTAACGGCTGCCTTTACCGAAGGCGCTGATAAAGTGCACAAAGTATCGATTATCCCCCGCGGCATTGCAGCACTGGGTTACACGCTGAATATCCCTGAAGAAGACCGCTTTTTACGCACTGAACTTGAGCTCTTTGCAGAAATCGACTGCTTACTGGGCGGAAGGGCCGCTGAATTTGTCCAATTCGGCATGGTATCAACCGGCGCATCCAACGATCTTTCACGGGCAACCGATATTGTCCGTGGCATGATCACTGAATACGGTATGAGCGACCGCTTTAAGAACGTAGCACTTACCAAGCGGGGCGCTGGATATGGAGCTGGAGACCCCCAACTGGTGCGCGAATATGCCGAAACAACCCAGCAGTACATAGACGAAGAAATCGCTCGCATTATCGACGAGCGCTATACCATTGTAGTCAATCGTCTAAAAGAGAAAAAAACACTCCTTGAATACATTGCGCAACGGCTTTTAGAAAAAGAGACTATTGAAAAAACAGAGTTCGAAGAAATCATCAGCGCAGAATCCCGCCTCCTTACGCAGGCAGCTACACCTGCAAGTGAACAACCGCAGGATACACCGTCCAGCGAAACATAACTGAGTAACGGGTTTACAGTAAATTCTGTTATGTATAGTTGACATTCTTTGTTTTATATGGTCAAATATATATATGATGTCAACTATATGCACAGAAGAAATCCTTGCATATCATGCGGCGCCGTGTCTTGCAGGAATTAAACCGGCTAATCTTATCTCATTTCCAAGCTCGTTAGGAGACCTCTGTACAACCTATAACCGATTACTGAACACCTATGATATATTCTTATGCCAACTGTGTACTTGTAAAGCACGTCAACAAATATTTATTTATCGAAAATCCCTTCTCACAGAGTATTTTTTTCAAGAAGATGTATATGATGCTTTACATTTTTTCGGATTTAATCCTGAAAAAGGCATAGATTCGTGCATTGCATTGCTAAAAGCAAAAATGGTCAGTCAGCTACACTTTCCTCATGAAATAGGCTTGTTTTTAGGCTATCCTGTGCAGGATGTATTTGCCTATATGAAAACGGGAGGACAAGCGTGCTTATTTTGTGGCTACTGGAAAGTATACAGCGAACCGGAACGGGCGCGTAAGCTGTTTCATCAATATACAGAATGTAAAGAGCGTTTTGCTTTACAGATAAAAAGCGGTATGAGCATCGCAGAGATTATCAATGCCGCATAAACATTAGACCTATTCGACAACGGAGTTATCGAACAGGTCGTCGAGTTCTAAATCGCGCAAATAGCACGATTTAGAACGTCGCATTTCAAGGTAGCCTGTTCTGAAACTGAAGTTTCAGAACAGGTCTATTAAAAACAAGGAGTTTACCATGGCAAAAATTGCAGTAGTGTATTGGAGCGGAACAGGCCACACTGAAAAGATGGCACAGTGCATTTTAGAAGGCTTGAAAGCAGGCGGAGCAGATGCAGAACTATTTACCGTTTCTCAGTTCAGTGCAGACAAACTGGACTCTTATGATAAGATTGCTTTTGGCTGTCCTGCTATGGGCGCTGAAGAACTTGAACCGGATGAATTTGAACCATTTTTTGCCTCTATCGAGGGCAAGCTCACCAGCAGAAAGGTAGCGCTTTTCGGTTCATATGAATGGGCAGATGGCGAATGGATGCAAACCTGGATGGAGCGTACTAAATCAGCAGGAGCAAATTTATTTGAAGAAGGCTTGATTGCATACGATGACCCCGATGATGAAGCTCAAGCAAAGTGCAAAGCATTTGGCGAACGGTTTGCAAAATAAGGTATAGAACCAGCGTAACCGTTGAACCGCTTATTCTCTACACAATAAGCGGTTCAAGTAGAAGCTGCATAGTGCTAGATTAGCGCATAGAGTAGAATAATCTCTTGTTATTATTTTTCTGCTGTAATAGCAGGTATCATGGCAGGTAACCGGTATTTTTCGGGTATTTTCACTGGTGTGGCTGTTTTATCAACACAGCACCATGTTACGTCTGCCTCTACACATATTTTATTATCCTGATTTTTTATTACCTGATGAAAAGTACCCGATACCTTCCCTAATTTTTTAGGCTTTACTTCAACTGATAATACATCGTCTAACCGCGCAGAATGGGTATAGCGAATATCAATACGCGTAACGTAGAGCATGTAGCCTTCAGCAACTAAGGCAGCATAATCAAAGCCGATACTGCGCAGCCACTCAATACGGGCGTATTCAAGGTAATGCAAGTATACCGCATTATTCACATGATTATAGCCGTCCAGTTCGTATGATCTCACTTTGATTTGTATAGGTTCCATCATGAACGTATGGTACTCTGTTTCATAAAAAAAAGCAATTGTAGTGGTAAGTGTTTTTTCTATTTGTGCAAGGAGGTCTTGAAATACTCTATCAAAAACAGTAAACTTTACATGAGACCTGTTCGACAACGGAGTTATCGAACAGGTCTCATGTAAAGACTGATGTTATAATCAGTAGCCTGCCACAGAGCAGCACGGTACTCAAATGGGGGGTGGATATGAATTACACTATATTAGAAAAAGAATTAAAAACACTTCCCGAAGCATATCTTGGCTGTGTTGCAGAATATATTGAACTTTAAAAATACAAAATTTCATTTTTAAATCAAAATAAATGTTCTCAAAAACTCCTATCATTGGACTTGCAGAAGGAAAATTCCCAGTACCGGATGATATAAATGCGTACGATAATGAGATTGCTGCTATGTTCGGAGCACCATGAGTGAAAATTCTATTGGACACACATATTCTAATATGGCTGCATAGAAATGATGAACGCCTTTCACAAAAGGCAAGAAAGCTTATTCTTAATCCGCAAAACGAAATTTTTTACCGTTCAATCAGTATTTGGGAAGTGCAAATTAAGTATTTAAAACATCCTGAAACTTTTAGATTTTCAGGGGAAATCTTGAATAGATTGAGTATTGAAGCAAATTTATATGTAAAACCATCACACGCAACTGCGTTAAAAATTTTGTCCTATTCTAAAAAAGCACCGAAATTACACAATGACCCCTTTGATCAAATATTGATATGCCAAGCAAAAGTTGAAAATATGCTTTTTCTGACTCAAGATTCACTGATGCCTTATTATCAAACGTTGGCCGTAGCAAAGACAGAAAAACGTTCCAAACGAGCGAAGCGGCAGCAGTATGCTAAACTACCGCCACTTTGCATAATTGTTTTTTATCCCTTAAGTTTTTTAAACTCATCGATAAATATCGGAAGCACCTCAAGTGCATTCCCTACAATGCCTACATCGGCCACTTCAAAAATTGGAGCATCCTCATCTTTGTTGACAGCAACGATATACTTAGAACCGAGCATGCCAGAAACATGCTGTGTCGCACCTGAAATACCAAAAGCAAAATACAGATTGGGAGCGACAATCTTACCGGATTGTCCCACCTGATGTGCACGACTAATCCAGCCAGCTTCGTAAGCGGCTCTTGTGCAGCCAACCACACCACCGAGGATACCCGCCAATTCCTTGAGTTTTTCAAAGCCTTCGGTACTGCCCATACCACGTCCACCGGACACAATCACATTAGCTTCCTCAAGGTTGACAGATTCAGATATCTCCTGAATGCGGTTCCGAATTTGGAAACGAAGTGCATCAGCGGCAACAGCAACATCCTTCTTGCTGACATCACCTGCTTTGCCGGATTCCGGTTCATTCTTGGAAAAACACCCGCCGCGGATCGAAACAACCTTAATGGGCGTGGCAATTTCAATATCAGTCAGGATATTCCCTGAGAAAGCAGGAACCGTAAAGACAAATTTACCGCCATCTGCTTTAATTGTGGTAACGTCATTTGCACAGCCAGACCCGAGTTTTGCGGCAAGTCGAGGAACCAGATCCTTACCGTTGGTAGTTGCACCGGTAATAATCACTGCAGGCTTCAGTTCATTAGCCAGCTGAACTACCGCTTCCGCCATTGCATCAGCATGGTACTCAGCTAGTTTGTCGCTCGTTAGTACCACTGCACTATCTGCACCATACTCGATAGCTTTCTTGGCTGAGGCCTCGCATGTCGTAGCGGCAATAACTTTGCCATCACCGGCAATCGCCTTCGCTGCAGCAATATTTTCAAGACTGATACTCATCAGCGCGCCCTTATCAAGCTCTAATACAACAAGAATATCTTTGAAATCCATTGTAATTCCTCCTTACGTTACAGTACTTTTGCTTCCCGCATAGCAGCAATTGCTTTCTGTGCAGAATCAGCAATAGATTCCTCTTGAATCTTGATACCAGCTTGTCTCTTAGGCGGCTCGCGTAACCCAAGCACCTTAGTAAGAGAACCTGCAGCCCCTACCTTTGAAGCATCTGTTCCAAGATCAGCTGCAGAAATCACCGGAACTTCCGTCTTTCGTGCCTTTAGCTTGCTTTTAATCGTTGGATACCGCGGATCATAATCGGGTTTTTGAATGGTAACGACCGCCGGAGTAGCCGCGCTTACTTCATTGTAACCTGTGTCAGTCATCTGCTTAAGACTGATACCACCATCTGCTGGCTCCACTGCGATAACGTCGGTAATGCCGGCAACACCAAGCTCATGGGCCAGCACAACGCCAACGGTACCACCGGTATAGTCAGTCGATTCTTTACCACAAAAAACGAGATCATACGTTACCCCGTTGATTGCTTCAAGTTTCTTTACCGCCTTGGAAAGGATATACGCCTTTGCTGATGCATCGGAATCAGTAAAAGAAGCATCCTTAAGGAGAAAGCCTTTGTCGGCTCCAACTGCAAGGCAGTCCTTAATCGCTTGCTCAGCCTTATCATCACCAATTGTCGCGACGGTAACCGCTCCCCCATGTGCTTCCTTAAACCGCACCGCCATCTCCATTGCATAGGTATCAAATGCATTGACAACAGGAATAACTCCATTGAGGTCTGGAGCCCCTGTAGAAGCGTTCAGTTTAACTTCAACAGAATCGTCCGGAACCTGTTTAACAAAAACTAATAATTCCATATTGTTTTTCTCCTTATGCGAACCCGCCAACAGCTACTGCTGCCGCTACGGTTCGTGCGCTCTATACGCCCGCGTTGCAGGCATGTCCGCTACCGTTGTACGTATAATACAACTGGTGTGTAAGTTTGCCCTCACACCAGTTGCACGGTAATGCCGATAGCGAATTCGGTACTCGCCTGCTGCCCAACCAGCCATATCGGTAGGCCAATGCTGAACAGCAGCGGTTATAACTACGCTGCAACTTACTTTGTTGCGTCTAACCAACCTGCGATAACCATCCGCTGCACTTCGCTCGTGCCTTCGTAAATCTCGGTGATCTTAGCATCGCGCATGTGACGCTCGAATGGATAATCACGTGTATAGCCGTAACCGCCGACCAGCTGCACACAGCGACGAGCAACATCAGAAGCAACCTCGGACGCCAAAAGCTTAGCCATCGCTGCAAAGTGACTGTGCGGCTCATTATCTTGCTTGGCTTGTGCCGCGCGGTATACCAGAAGCCGTGCACTGTCTACTTTTGCCTGCATATCCGCCAGCTGGAACTGCGTATTCTGGAACTTCCAAATCGGTTTACCAAATTGGATACGCTCTTTATCGTAGGCAACAGTCTCGTTAATTGCCGCTTGTGCAATACCAACAGCCTGCGCTGCGATACCGATACGCCCGCCGTCCAACGTGGTCATAGCAACCTTAAAGCCTTTGCCAACCTCGCCAAGAAGATTTTCTTTCGGAACAATACAGTTGTCAAAAATAAGGCCGCTGGTGGATGAACCACGGATACCCATCTTCTTTTCATGCCCGCTTACAGAAAAACCTTTAAAATCCTTTTCAACGATAAACGCAGAGATGCCTTTGGTTCCCAATTCCTTATTGGTCATCGCAAATACAATGAAGATATCCGCATACTGTGCATTGGTAATGAACACTTTAGAACCGTTCAATTCCCAGTGATCTCCTTTATCAACAGCAACCGTTTTCTGCATAGCTGCATCAGTACCTGCACCCGGTTCAGTAAGACCGAAAGCGCCGAGCTTCTCGCCAGAAGCAAGCGGTACGAGGTATTTTTTCTTCTGTTCTTCTGTACCGTACTTATAAATAGGCCAGCAACAAAGCGATTCATGAGCAGAAAGAACAACTGATGTCGTCGCGCAGTACTCAGCTAAGATCTCGCATGCCGCAATGTAGGAAAGGTAAGAGAGCCCCGTTCCACCATACTCTTCAGGGAAATACATTCCCATAAAGCCCATCTCCCCCAGCTGCTTACGCGCTTCCATCGGAAATTTTTCTTCTTCATCAACCTCTGCAGCCTTAGGACCTACTTCCTTCTCTGCAAAATCACGCAACGTTTTCAGGATATCCTGTTCCTCTTCGTTAAAATGGAAATTCACTTTTCATCCTCCTCATTAAAACTAGTTAAAATATAAAATTACCCGTAAACTACTTACAGTAATCTTTTGGCAGTAACTATAGTAGAATGTTTTATATTTCGTTCTATTTATATATTGTAAATCATAAAAAACCATTTGTCCAGATAATTTTTATCAAGTAGGGGCTTATTTACTTGAGACAGCGTATCGCGGTAACGAAGGGATCAGCCCACTAGACCTAGTGCGATGCCTCCGTTTTGAACAGACCGACAAGTTCAAAATCGCACACATAGCATGATGCGTGAACATCGCATTTCAAGGTGACCTGCTGGTTAGCCCAACAAGCCGCCAACGTAATTGCGGCAGATATCGTTTTTCGGATTCTGAAAGAGCTGCGCTGCAGGGCCGTATTCCAGCAGCTCTCCGTTAAACATGAAAGCTACGGTATCGGCTATCCGCTTTGCCTGCGCCAAATTGTGTGTTACGATTGCAATGCCGATTCGGTTTTTGAGCTGGAGCAACAGCTCCTCAATTTTTTGCGTGTTTTTAACATCAAGCTGCGAGCATGGTTCGTCAAGCAGTAAGTATTCAGGTTCGGCGCTCAAACTGCGCGCAATACAGAGCCGCTGCTGCTGCCCGCCTGACAGTCGTAAAGCATGTTTGTGCATATCGACCTCGTCGAGTAACCCCACTTGAGCCAAAAGCTCCCGTACCCGCTGTTCCAATGCACTCTTTTGCTTGAGCGTATCAAAATGGTATAAAAGCGGTAAACTTATATTTTTATAGAGAGAAAAAGGAAAGGGCGTAGGATTTTGAAACACCATCCCAATCCGTTTGCGGACTTTCTGCGGATCGGCGGAAAGAATATTGAGGTCATCCAGCATAATGCTCCCGCGCGCATAGCCGCCACGCTCTTCCAGTAAACGGTTAATGGCATACAAAAGCGTGGACTTGCCGCAGCCTGAAGGGCCGATAAGCGCGAGTATTTCGTGCTTTTTAATGGTTACCGTGATGCGGCGCAGAACCTGTTCCGTACCGTAAAAAGCCTCAAGGTCGGTCAGCTGTATCATAGTGTATCGCTCCTATTCGGTTGGGCGCTGCTGCAAGCTCCAGCCCTTCGGGAACAAAAGCGGCCTCCGGCAGCTTTTCCGTGCGCATACACCGCTGCCGCATTGATACAGAGCACCAGAGCCAGCAGCACCAGCGCCGTTGCATACGCTGCCTGCATGTCAATGCCTTCGTTCGCCAAAAGGTACAGGTGATAGGGAAGCGCCATCACCGGATCGGTAAGCCGTGTAGGCACCGGCGCAACTAATACGGCAGCGGTAAGCATAATGGGGGCAGTCGCTCCCATCGCAAAGCTCATATAGAGGGCCGCAGCGCGGATAATATCGCTTCCGATGAGCGGCAATACCAGATGCATAACGGTATACCGTTTTGATAGGCCTGCGCTATAGGCGCTTAAAATCAGCATTTCATCGATTTCGCCGATTGCTGTTTCAATGCGCTGTTCTAAAAAGGGAAAAATCATAATGCCGAGTGTCATGCCGCCAGCGATAAGGCTTTTTCCCAAGTGCATATACTTGACAAACACCGTATAGCCGAAAAGCCCGATGATAATGGACGGAACAGCAGCAAGCGCATGAATCAGCACATGCATGAGGCCGCGCACGCTCGGATTGGCTATAAAAAAACTCAGTGAGATACTAACCGGCAGCGCACAGAGCACCCCCGTTATCCCTGCAATGCCGCCTAAATACAGCGTTGCGATAATTGCGGGAAAAATGCCCCCTTCTTTCGGCGCAGTAAACAAGAAATTCGCAGAAATTGTGCCGATACCGTTTATCACGATGAATAACACCACAAAAAGCGCTGCAGCGCCGACGAGCACCATGCTGCCGATTACATAAGCACGTATCAGTATCGATTTTTTCATGAAACGCTTCCTTTTCGCCGGTTGTCCGTAAGGGGGGCCCCTCCCCTGCGGTAACAGATACGGGCTATAACATTAAGCACAAATATTATCAGAATGAGCACAAAAGCAGCGGCAAACAGCGCCTTATAGTGCGTACTGCCTACCTCTGCCATGCCCATCTCTAAAGCGATGCGCGCAGGTATGGTAATGCTCTTTCCCAAAAGGCGCGGAAACAAATTAGCATTGCCGATTACCATCATAACCGCCATGGTTTCCCCCATGCCGCGTGCGAGGGCAAGGAGCGCTGCCGAAAAAATCGCAGCCTTTGAGCACGGGAGCACAATACGGATAAGGCTATACAAACGGTCAAAGCCGAGTGCCAATGCAGCGGATTCGTAGCGTACTGTAAGCCGGCCGGCTGTTTCCGCTATAAAAGAAATTTCAAACGGCAGCAGCATAAACCCGAGCACGATCGCTGCAGCAAGAGTCGATTCTCCTGCTGCAAGATCACATGTCTGTTCAAGAAAGCGCACCACGGTGAGCATCCCGACAAAGCCGACAATCACGGAAGGAATACCGGCAATCATGTCAATACAGGCGCTTACCGCATACCGTTGCCTGCCGCTCAGATAATAGCAAAGGAAAAGGCTCGTTCCTATGGCAAGCGGCAAAGAGATCAGCACTGCCAAAGCCGATACGGTTACCGTTCCCAGTATCGCAGGCAGAATTTGGAATAGCTCCCCGCCGATCGGATCCCATTCTGCACCGCATATAAATCGGATAAACGGCGTATTACGGAAAAAATCCACCGATTCTAAAAACACATAGCCGGTAACCAGCAGTACCATACTGACGGCAATAAGGCTCAGTGCCGCTATGCCTATTTTGAATGCGGCATCCTTACACGTATTCATGTAGCACACTACAAGCAGAAACGCTCATTGTACCGGCACAAAGCCCATTTTTTCTATTTTTGCTTTTCCCTCGGCTCCCTTTAGTACGTTTAAGAAAGCTTTTTGTGCACTGGTCGGTTCTCCCGACTGTACCACGATAAGCGGCCGCGAGATCTTATAGGCACCGCTTACGATATTCTCTTTTGTAGCGGCAACGGCATCAACTTTAAGCGGAATGAGCTTTCCCTCATTCTGATTAACAATGCCAAAAGAAGCATAGCCGATAGCGTTTTGATTTGATATAATCTTTTGCACCAACGCGCCCATCGACGGTGCTTGAATAGAGTCTTTTTTAACTGAAAGAGAGCCCATAATCTTCTTTTGAAATACCTCATGCGCACCGCCGCCAAGATCGCGGGTTACCACCACGATCTCTTTATTCGGCAAGCGGGAATCAAGCTGCTTCCATGTTTTTACAGCACCTGAGAAAATCTGTTGCAGTTCCTCAGTAGAAAGCGAATCCTTAACTTGCAGGATTGGATTTTTGGGATTAACCGAAACGGTTAAAGCGTCGATGCCGAGCTTGTATTCTTTACAGCCCTTGATTTTTGTCTTTTCACTCTCCTTGACTTCGCGGGCAAGCATACCGAAATTACTGGTTCCGTCTAATACCGACTTGACCCCGGCTCCCGACCCTCCGCTTGAAACAAAGATGATGATGTTTTTTTCAGGGAATCCGGCATCGACCTTATTCCATGTTTCATACTTTTCGATAAAATCGGTAGCAATGGAGGCGATAACCGGCGCTAATGTTGATGAACCGTTAAAACTCATAACCGGCTGAAAATCATCGGCACAAAGGCCTGCAACTCCCGCACAAAAACAGCAAATAATCCATAGTTTTTTCATAAAAAACCTCGCATATAATAGAAAGATATTGACCTGATAGGACGTTAAAAAGTACAATATATTTAAAAATATTTCAATAAGTTGAGCCAAGTTGTTGTGAGTAAACGGCACTACTCTGTTGTTCAGCTGTTTAATTGTAATGAATAAATGTAGTATACTGAACGATAACAGCTGTAATAGAAAAGAGGTATAGCATGGAAATGACACGGAAATTGCCGATAGGCATACAGAGCTTTGAAAAATTAAGAAATGAGCACTATCTGTACGTTGATAAAAGCAGCTATGTGTGGGATCTTCTTCAGTACGCCACTCCCTATTTTTTAAGCCGCCCGCGTCGGTTTGGCAAAAGTTTGTTTCTTTCAACGTTAAAAGCATACTTTCTCGGACAAAAAAAGCTGTTTAAGGGTCTGTATCTTGAAAAAGCTGAAGAAGAACAAGCAGTATTGGAAAACAGACCTGCATGGCAGAAATATCCGGTATTCTATCTGGATTTTAATACCGGTAACTATAATTGTATGGAAACTTTAAAAGAAAATCTCAATATCTTTTTATCTCAGCTTGAAGATGTGTATGGAAAAAAAGATATTGAAGAGACTCCTTCAAAACGGTTCGAAGGACTTTTAAAGCGTGCATATCAAAAAACCGGTAAACAAGTAGTCATTCTTGTTGACGAATATGATAAACCGCTCCTGCAAACAATGGGCATAAATGAATCCTTGAATGAACAATACCGAAACGAACTCAAGGCCTTTTACTCCGTGATTAAAACATGCGATGAATATATCCGCTTTGCCTTTCTCACCGGAGTTACGAAGTTCAGCAAGGTGAGTATTTTTAGTGATTTAAATAACCTACGCGACATCTCCCTTGAAGAAGGCTATGCCGGTATCTGCGGCATTACAGAAACGGAGCTGAAGCAGTGTTTTCCTATTGAAATACAAGCGCTTGGTGAAAGGCAACGGCTCAGTTATGACGAAACCCTTGCAGCACTGAAACAGTACTATGACGGGTATCATTTTCATCCTGAAACAGAAGGCGTGTATAATCCGTTTAGTTTACTGAATGCCTTTGCAAAGCGGGAACTCGGCAGCTATTGGTTTTCTACCGGTACGCCGACGTTTTTGGTCAATTACCTCAAAGAAGCGCATTATTTTATTCCTGATTTGGATGGAAATGTTGAACTCAATGAATCGGAATTACAAATATATCGGGCTGTAGCACAAGACACTTTACCGATTCTGTTTCAGGCGGGCTACTTGACAATTAAAGAATACATAAGCGATCTGAAACTCTATCGGCTTGGCTTTCCGAACGATGAAGTACGGTACGGCTTTTTGGAGAATCTGCTGCCTGCGTATTCCGATGTCCCCTTTGGTCAAACAGGAGTATGGATAGGACGCTTTGTACAGGATATCCGCAAAGGCAATGTAGAAGGGTTTATGGAGCGGTTGTATACCGCCTGTGCAGGCTTGCCGTATAGCATGGCAGCAAAAAAGAACACGAAGATGCGGGAACGGGATTATCAAATAGCGTTCTACATTCTATTCACGCTGATGGGACAGTTTACGCAAGCGGAAGTGGTGAGCGTTCGGGGGCGGTCAGATTGCGTGGTATATACACAGTCGACTATTTACGTGTTTGAGTTCAAGCTTGCCGGAAGCGGTACGGCACAGGAAGCAATTGAGCAGATAAAAAAGAAAGGCTATGCTGAACCGTACCGGAAAAGCGGGAAGAAGGTGGTGCTCGTGGGAGCAATTTTCGGCGACGGCATTGACGAAGACACCCCTGACACGTGGATTGCTGAAAAATGGGGATAGTTACAGTGATGGTAATAGATGGTAATAAAAGAAGGAAACACCAACCTCGATGCAAGAAGCGCCTCAGGTATTAAACCGTCTGCACGAATAAGTTCGCCTGGTACACACGTGCTACGTACGAGCAAAATTAAGCAATAGCTCGTTACGTTTAATCATCGTAGGCTTTCTGCTGAGAAGTGTTTACGAGGTTCTGAAAAAATGCGATACAATTTTCGATATCGCGGCTATCGGGGTGCCCTTTTGCAAAGCCGCCGAACAATTTAAAGGGACCGAAGGCGTCAAACCCTTTGCATTCAAATTCACCTAAGACAGCAAATCCTTTTTTCCGTAAATAGGCAGAAAACTTTCGCGCAAACCACCCTGTGCCGGCTCCGCTGGTACATACGGTAAAAGTTGTTTTGGGCAAGCTGCCCTGATGACTCTCTATGAATTTAAAGATCGATTTATGAAATCTTCCTGCGTATATCCCTGATGCAAAGCCGACGCTGCTATACCGGGAAAAATCAATAGCTCCAGCCTGTTCTACTTTAAAAAGCTCAATTTGCATTGCCTTCGCCGCTTCTGTAATGAGCTTTTCCGTATTTCCATGATGCACCGAGGCGTAAATAATGGCTTGTTTTTTCATAGCTTAACCTCCTGGTCGTCATTGCCGCATCCTTGTCAAAAATGTACTTCCATCTATACAAGCCGCCGCCTTCGTACACGGCGCGATAGTAGATTATTAGAACTGCCCTCTTGCTTATTTTCCACCGTCGTTAAGCTGCGCAGTTATACCGGCTATTCGTTCCAAATGTGCCAGTATGTAAAGAATATCGTTTTGTTCTATAATTGTATCGCCTTTGGGGAAAATAATCTTGCCGCCCCGTACGATTGAACTAATCAGCGTATCTTTATCAAGCTTAAGATCGATGATTTTTTTGCCAACGCAAGCTGCGTGCTCCTCAACAAAAACATCAAACATATCGATATCGCTCGCTTGTAACGCATGGAGCTCAACTGAATAAAGCGAATCAGGTCTTTTACGGTCGGTGAATTGCAAAAGGCGTGCAAGCGGTGCAAGAGTTGTACCTTGAATAATACAGGAAAGGAAAACGGCAAAAAATATCGTATCAAAGATAAACCCGTTTTCATCAAGCCCATTTGCAAGCGGATAGGTCGCAAGTACAATCGGGACAGCCCCCTTTATGCCTCCCCACATCAAAAATACTTTTTCTTTTCTGGTATACTGAAACGGGATGGTAGAAATTAATACCGCAAGCGGCCGAGCAAATAACATCATCGCAGCAACAATGATGAGCGCTTCCTTCCAAATATGCACAAACCGATGCGGAAACGATAAAAGTCCGAGCATGATAAAAAGCGTGATATTAAAAATGGTAGAAATGCTTTCAAGGAAGCTGCCAACACTGCGTTTTGACGGGAAAGCCGTATTCCCCATCCAATATCCCATAAAGAATACGGCAATAATGCCGTTCGCTTGGCTCGCCTCTGAACATCCGTAGGCAAGCAGGACACAGCCAAGCATTAAGACATTGTAATTTCCTCTATTATCGGATTGCAATTTGTTAAATAACCACACTGAAATTTTAAAACACCAATAGCCGATCAGGATGCCACCTACAAACTGCCAAATGAGCCTGCCGACCGCCCATGCCGGCGATTGAAAGGCTCCGGTAGCCATATGCACAAAGGTAACGGTAAGTAAAATAGCCATAGGATCGTTAGCCGCAGATTCAACGTTGAGCGTTGCAGAGAGTTTTTCTTTAATCGGATTAGCTTTGGTAATCATAAAAACTCCTGCCGCATCGGTAGAGGAAATAATAGAAGAAATAATCATTGAATAGACTACATCGAATTTAAAAATAAGGTGAATTAACAACCCAAGCAGCGCTGATGTGAGCGCTACGCCGAGTGTCGCAAGCGTGAGCGACGGCCCGGCAACTTTATTGAACGTATCCCGCGTAACGCAAAACCCGCCGTCAAAAATAATAAAAATCAAAAGGATATCGGCGATCTTTTTGGTTAAAAGCGCATTATCAAAATAGAACAAATTGAGTACATCACTGCCAACGATCACACCGATAAGAATAAAACCAATAAGAAGCGGCAGCCCGAATTTTGCACTAATTTTGGTTGAAAGCATCGCCAGAATAATAAGAAATGAAATAAAAAGAACCATTAAAGAACCTCTCGGGCACAACATTAGAAAACATGCCCTCTGTTTAGACGATGCTCGCCTTCGTTGGCACGCTTTTAAGTCGATTGTACCGATTTTGAGTATAAAATCAAGAGAAGCCCGGTATATTAGACCTGGTGCGATAACTTCGTTGCCGCACCAGATCGACGAGTTCAAAATCATGCTACCAAATGCCCATTATCCTTTGCATAACAAGGCTCACCCCTGTGATCACCACCCAGCAGGAGGCTCCAAGCAATAACGGTTTTCCACCTGTCTTAATTAAAGTAATAACATTGCTATTAAAACCAACAGCAGCCATTGCAATGGTGATAAAAAATTTACTCAGCGTTTTCACCGGTGTAAAAAAAGACGGCGCTACACCAAAGTGTGATAAAAGAGCAGTAATAAGAGAAGCTGCGATAAAATAAAGAATAAAAAACGGAAAAATAGCGCTTACCTGCACAGACTTTTCCGCCCCGCCTGCCTGTTTTATTTGTTTCATCCGTAAAAAAGCCAGAACAAACGTGATAGGAATGATTGCAAGCGTACGGGTGAGCTTTACGGTTACCGCTTTATCCAGGGTTTGCGTTCCTAAATTCCACATCGTATCCCACGCAGCAGCTGCGGCGGTAACTGAAGAAGTATCATTAACCGCAGTGCCCGCAAAAATACCAAAGGCCTCCCCCGACTGTGTGTCAAAACCAAGCAGCTGCCCCAGCGGAGGAAAGATGAGAGCCGCTAGCACATTAAAAAAGAAAATAACAGAAATAGCCTGCGCCGCATCCTCAGAATCCGCATCGATAACCGAAGCTGCTGCTGCCACCGCCGAGCCGCCACAAATAGAAGAACCCACCCCGATGAGCATCGCACTATGGGAAGAAAGCCTCATAGTTTTATAGAGCAAAAACGCAACCACCAACGAAGCGCCGATAGTACATACAATGATAGGAAGCGATTGCATACCGGTTTGTATTATCACCGTATAATTTAACCCCGCTCCCAACAGTACTACCGCCCATTGGAGTATTTTTTTTGCGGCGAATTTGATGCCGGCATCAGCATGACCTTTGTTTTTCCACAGCAACGTCAGCCCCATACCCATGAGCAACGCCATAACCGGAGCTCCGGCAATTGGCACCAACTTTCCTAAAAACCATGCAGGTATGGCAACCCCGATACAAACCAATAATCCTAGTCCTTTTTTTTTAATACTTTGCATTATGCTATCCTCCACTTTACGTACATCTACCCTCTCCCGATACTGTCTGCTATTTAGATCAACAACCCCAACACAACACAACCGTCACAGTATGAAAGCATCCGCACGAATAAAAGGCGATGTACTCATTACACTTTAAACTTTTTTACTTCATTTGCAAGGTTTTCGATACTTGCTTTATTATGCTGCGTCATCTGATTGACGTCCTGCACCGTTTGGCTGATCTGCACAGCTCCGATAGCCATCTCTTTCATACTTACCGTAATAAGACGGGTAAGGTCATCCAATTTCCGCATCTCTTCCGCCACGCCTTCTCCGCCTTTCAGCATTTCCGCTGAACCGGCCTGTACTTCTGTAGTTACCATGTTAATATTCTTAATGGCATGTAATACTTCTTTACTGCCGTTCTCCTGCTCCTCCATCGCAGTAGTAAGTTGCTCGCTCATATTTTTTACTTGCTCTGAAAGATCAAAGATAGTATTGAATTTCTCTTCCACTGTTTTAGAAGAAGCAGAAAGGCTCTCAATTTCTCCACTGAGCGTTTTAAGCGTTGCCGTGATGGTTTTGCCTTGTGCAGCAGATTCTTCGGCCAATTTCCGTATCTCATCAGCGACAACCGCGAATCCCTTTCCTGCTTCTCCTGCATGAGCTGCTTCAATAGCGGCATTCATTGCCAAAAGATTCGTCTGCGAGGCAATATGCTGGATAACGCTCGACGCTTCTATAAGGCTTCCCGATTCCTCAGCTATTTTTTGCGTTACACTGTTTGACCTTACAATCGTTGCCTTTCCATCGCCCGTAGCAGCGGTGAGGTTTTTAACCACTGCATCTGTTTTATCAAGCGTTTGGCCAATGGACTCGATGTTTGCAACCATCTGCTCTATCGAAGCGGAAGATTGCGCAACACTACCGGCTTGCATTTCTATACTACTGTTAAGCTGCTGTATTGTACGGACAATCTGCTCGATGGTAGCCACAGTTTCAGTTACGCTCTCCGATTGCATCGAGGTTTGCTGTTTTACTCCTTCAATGTTGGTCGCTATCTCGTGCACTGCACTCGCCGTTTCGGTCATATTCTGTGCAAGTTCATTACTGATTTCTTCCATAGCGTCACTATTTACCCCTACCGATTGTATGGTGTTTCTTATTTTTTCAATCGTTTCGTTAAACGCTTTCGACATATCGGTAATCTCATCGTTTCCGTGAGTAGACAGCATAACCGTTAAATCGCCGTCCCCTTGCGCAATGTTTTGCAATGTGATAGCAGTCGTTTTAATTGGTTTTACAATCGTAAAGGTAACCACAAGCGCGACAACCAGCGCAAGCAGCAAAATACCGAACCCGATAACCACCATGCGCGTCCGCAAACTGCGAATAGTTTCGGTAAATTCTTCCAGAGGCGCTTCAATAATAACGGTCCACCCTGTTGCCTTGATCGTTGCGTAAGAAGCAATATAATCAATGCCGTTATAGGAATAATACCCGGTATCATGCAGCCCTCCCTTCAGCGCATGCTGCAAAAAGGTTACTGTGGATTGCAGCGCGGGCTCCTTTTTTACTTGTTCAAAAAAATTGTACGATTGTTTGACAAGGTCCGTGTTCTTATGAGCAGCTATCGCGCCATTTTGTCTGATGATGTAGCACCCGCCCGTTGTGCCGACTACCACATCTTGGATTATCTCGGAAAGTACCGTGCTGGTAAACAGCGCACTCAGTACACCGGTAATCTTTTTTTCCTGATTGTAAATAGGGATTGCAAACAGCATTTGTAATTGATGTGTCGCCCGCGACACGTGAGGCTCAAAAACATACCGTCTCCCAGAAGCAGCGGCTTGAAACCACTCTCTGTCGCTTATACGGACAAATGTTCCATCAGTAGAATATCGCTCACCATCCATAGAGCAGAGTCCAAAATCTGTTAAATTTGGATTTACTATAATGCTTTCTGCCAAATGGTGCGTTTTTTCTTCGAACGAAAGCGCTTCATTCTGCAATACCGGCATACAAGCAACGCCTTCAAGAAATTGAAAGATAGCACCAATACGCTCGTCAATAATTTTTGCAACATCTGCCGCTTTATCAGCAAGTTGTATTTCGATTTTCTCGGTTACCGCTTTACGCGAAGTACGCAGCGCAAGCACCCCTTCGCTACACATCGCAATAATAATCAGCGATCCGAAAACACCAAGCAATTTTTTCCTTAACGAGATTCTCTTTTTACGCTTTTGCATACATACTCCCACGTTTTTACAAAACAAATACTATGAAAACGCCCCTGTAAACCTTACAGCATTCCAATCTCACTCCCTGTATTTCATTATAGCACTCCATTATACAGAACGCAACAACATACTTTGGGAAACCGCAAGTTTACTTGCACGATGACAGGGTGAGCAAAAATGCACAGGCAATTCAAAACTGACTCGTGAGTAATAGCTACATCAACATACCGCACCTGAAAGCGTCGGGGGATTGCACCCTCCGCACGAATAAAGTATTCTAAAGTACTCTATAAAAGAATAAGGAAGATAAGAGTTTAAACATGCTTATGGATAATGCACCGCACAAACAAGAAAATAAGGTATATGATAATATTATTGTCGGCATATACTTATCGCTCTTAGGAGGTTTTCTTGACGCCTATTCATATTTATTAAAAGGGGGAGTATTTGCAAATGCGCAAACAGGCAATTTAATTTTTTTGTTCATTTCACTTGCCAGCAAGAACTTCCACAAGGGTATTAAATATAGCATTCCCATCATTACGTTTGCTTTCGGCATACTGATTTCAGAGCTTTTAAAGCAAAACAAAGGATTAAATAATTATTACCGAATGACAGCAACACTGCTTTTTGAGGCCGCGGCTATTGCGGTCATCGGTTGTACCGGCACTTATTTTCAGCATGATATCATTAATTGCATCATTTCTTTTATTGCCGCCGTTCAAGTTGCCACCTTTGACAAAGTTGACGGCAATCCGATGGCTACCACTATGATTACCGGCAATTTAAAAAACAGCATGATTAATTTATCAAAATATATATATACCTCAGATAGAAAATACTTTAGCTCGGTTGCTACCTATTTTTTCATAATTACCAGCTTTGGCGTTGGCGTGGTTATTGGCTTTATTACCATTAAATGCTATCATGAGCAATCAATCCTCATCTGCGAAATTTTTATTATGCGCTCATTTTTTATTTTAAGAAAAGAGAGAAAAGCAGCGTTAAAAACTCAGGTATAGTTTTTAGAAGTTCTCAGAAAAACAATGAGCATGACCACACCGGCACTCGAATTTTCCATTTTTTTACAGCAAATCTCTTTTCACACCCATATTTTTTATGCTATAGTCAAGCAGCTATATGAAGGAAAGTTTATTTACCAACCAGTTAGCCCAATATAACTTTTTTACTCACTAATCAGGAGGTTGTTACGTATGAGTAACAAAACAAAAGGTGCAAAATTTGCACTGAGCATTATGACGATTGCAGTACTATGCGCTGCATGCGTCTCTACACCAAAAGCACAAAGTACTACCGCTGCATCAAACGACCTAACTATAGAGGAAGGCAAGGCATTCGCTGCATGGAAGGGCGAATGGGTATCTGTTAGTAGCATAAAAGCAGACCCTGCATTAGAAGACTCATATAAGATGGCTGCCGACAGTATGCCGTATTACACCGTTGACGGTGTGAAAGCAGCTGTTGCAGAGTCTTACGGTTCTCCAGTGCTTAAGGCAAAATTCGACGGCACTAACACCGCAATCCTCACCGTTAAGACCAAAGAAGGCAAAGAAGTAGAGATGGCGTGCGAATACAAATATATGGGCAAAGTCCCCATGCCGAATAATAACGACTATGTATGGGAAACTTTTGAAGCAGTAAAAGATAGCCGCGAATTACGGAATGCAAAATACTTTATTGCCCTTGCCCCCCGTACACAAGAAAGCGGTATTACGTATTGGCAAGGCAGATTCAGTGGTTACAGCATTAACTGGCTGGTAAATGGTGAAACCGGCTTCCCCACCTATCTACCTGCCACAACCGCTCAAGCGGATATGATCACTTACTTTAAAGGCTGCATAAACGAGCAAGCCAAGACTTTGCCGAAAGCTCCGTTCGCTTCCTACGCTGCTCATAATAAATGGGTCAATCGTCCTTTTGTATACGACGACACCAGTAAAGAAGTTGCAGATGTATACGACAAGCTCATTAAAGAGTTCGCCGGTAAAAACCCTACAGGGGGAGACTTTACCAAAGCTGACATCATTACAGAAATGAAAAAGGGCGATGATTCTACTAATGATTTTTCACATATGGAATTCATTACCACTGACGGTAAAAATGAGCTCGTAATATATCAAGGTGACAAAGAGATTGTTCACGCATCATACAAGCGGGTCGCCGCAAGCGCTTCCAGACCGTATATCACCATGATGGCCGATAAAGACGTAGGAAAGTTCTCGCTCATCTCTTTTGTCGTAGTGCATGGAGCGCCGAACTATCACTTCCACCTGTGGTATGGTGCAAATGAAGAAGAACTCTCGCAGCTCAAAGGCACGCCGACCTGCTATAAAGTTGATGTTGCCAAAAACTTGCGCGCTGACTATATCGAAAAAGGCTGCCGAAAAGTATTACAAGCATTAACTGAAAAAAAATAATCACCACTAGAGGGTACCTGCATCTCCATCTAAGATGCAGGTGCTTGCCTTCTCAGTAACACCACATTGCAAAATTTGATGTTCACGGGCTTTTCCTTTTATTTATGCGTGAAACGTCTGACATCTTCAAGTATCTTCAATCTGCACAAAACACGGAACACTCGAAAAGCACAGACCTGCAGTAATACCTGCATACGATGATGCTGTGTGTTCTATGCAAATGTAACAAAACAAACACGATTGACATTTAAGCGGCAACGTGGTATTTTATCGAGATAGAAATTTCATGCCACATAAGGCTGAAATTCTATCGTTAGCAATAATTTTTTAATCCGAAATGTAAGGAAATACAGTTTTTATGAAAGGTTTTAAAAGAAGCACCATTACCATCGGTGGCGTTATCATTCTTATTTTATCGGTTATCACGTTTGTTTTTATTCCCGCAGTAGGTGGTGGTCAGGCAGTAAATAAAAAGGTATTAGGTAAGTGGAAAAAAAAAGCCCTTGAAAATACGCCCGACGGCTTATTTATACAGCAATATCGGGCACTGCATACGCTGATTGAGCAACAAGGGTATCTATCGGAGAAAAACCAACAACCGCAATTTCAACAATTTATCAATAGACATATTGCTCATTCTGCTTTCCTTGCAGCAATGGTAGAACTTGCAGCACAAGAGGAAGCCTTACAGGCTGGTTTTTTCCTCCCCAATAAATCTATAAACAAGTCGCTTGCCCCATTTTATGCCGATGCCAATGGTATTTATTCAGCAAAACGCTATGAACAAACGCCTGAACAGCAAAAACTTATCTATCGGAAAAATGTCATCCATTATCTTACCTCACAACGGTATATCGAAGATCTATTCGGCACCTATGATAAAAAACTCGGTTTAAAAATAAGTGCTGCCGAATCTGCATTTATCAAAAACATGGCCCAAAAGGAACGTACTTTTTCGTACGTAGTATTTGAAGACAGCCAATTTCCAAAAGAAAAGATACGCGAATATGGGACAGCGCATGCAGACTTATTTGCAGAGCATCACTTGCAGCTGTTAACGTTTACCGCCCAAGATGAGGCAAACAAAATATTACAAGCGCTGCAAAAAGGCGAATTAAAATTTGAAGATGCTATTGTAACTCATTCAACCAAAACAGGTACCGATTCAACGGGCCAGCTTTATGCACCCTATAGGACAACTATTAACAAAACCTTTCCTGAATCGCAAGACCTTGATACCGTGCTTAAACTCAGCGTGGATCAATTAAGCCCTGTGGTAAAAACACAGTCAGGCTATGCTATCGTCAAATGTACGGCACCGGTAACGCCGGCTGACTTCTCGGTTGCTGAAACAGAAGACCGCGTTTTTGACTACATGAAAGAAAATGAGCGCGGTATTATCGAAGATTACCTTGAAAAACAAGCGCAAACCTTTGTGAGCGACGCCAAACAGCAAACCGCTGCCGATACTTTTGCCCGCGTTGCTGCTGCACGGAATCTTGTAGTGCAAACGACCAATCCGATGGGACTTAATTATGGGAACATCAGTATTTTACCTAAAGTAACGAGCCAGACGGATACTGCTTTTGCCTCCGCAGTAAAAAACGAAACTTTTTTCAAGCAGACTTTTAAGCTCAAAAAAGGCGAGGTCTCAGAACCAATCATCTTGGATTCTTCTATCGTAGTGATGCAGCTCAAAGAAGAAACCGATACCACCGACGAGGCACAAAACACGGCAGAATCATCTTATAATCAGTATACCTCATCGTGGTATTATCAATACCCTGTTACCTTTTTCTCTTTCCAGCAGCTTCCCTGGGGACAACAGACATTTATTGATTCTATATTAAAAAGCCCCCATTTTACTGATAATTTTGATGATGCTATGAAATATAGTTTCCAGTAATATCCCCCGGAACGTATTTTTGTATGCTTTTCAAAAAATGGCAGATGATATAAACGATGAAAAGCCCCGTCTTATCGATACCGGCAGGGGCTTTTCTATTTTTTATAGAGGGGTATATCTTTATTCGCAATATAATCCTAAAAAAAATATCATACAGCGCATTGATTCAGTACAAATACCTGAATCCGCACTCGTTTTATGTTTTTCCCCCATTTTAGACTACGGCTTACAGCAATTAATTGATAAAGCCCCTCAGAATTCCTTTGTTTTAGGCCTTGAATATGATCAAATGCTCATGCGTATTTCGATAGACACGTATGATTCTGCACTGCTTAACTCCAACCGCTTTGCCTATGTACGGACCAACACCATAGCTGAATTATTAAAAAAAATAGAACATTTACCCTCTTACCCTTTCAAGCACTGCATAACGCTCACCTGCTCGGCAGCAGTTCAATTACATCAAGAGTTTTATCTAAACGTTAAACGCTCTGTTGATGAACACCTTGCCCGGTTTTGGATGAACCGCTTGACCTTGATACAGTTAGGGCGCAATTATCAGCATAACATATTCCGTAACCTATCAACCTTTTTAGAAACTGACAAATGTTATTTTCTACACGGAACAGAGAAAATACAAAAGCCTATCTTAGTGGCAGGTGCTGGGCCTTCATTAGATAGTGCGCGGTCATTTATTATCCAAAACCGCCGGTATTTTTTTCTGCTTGCCGTTGATGCCGCCGCCGCCGCATTACTCCCTGAAATACAGCCGGACGCTATTGTATTGGTAGAATCACAGTACTGGATTGATTCCGCCTTTATAGGATTAGTAAAAAGCGGCATACCGCTTTTTGCCGACCTAACAAGCTCAGCTCACGTCATCCGATCATTACGTACACCCATATATTTTTTTTGCACTGAATACACCAAATCCAGCTGTTTACAAGATATGTATGACCGTTTTCAGGTACTCAAACTCGAACCAATGGGTTCGGTTGGCTTAACAGCAGTGCAGCTTGCATTACAGTTAGGCGACGCTCCAGCACCTATCTTTTACACCGGTTTAGACTTTTCATGGGGCAAAGGGCTAACCCACGCAAGAAGCAGCAGTCCGGTAAAAAAATTATACAGCAGCTTGCAGCGTACCTATTCATGTTATGCACTTAATTTTCCATTTCAAGTGCAATCATTCATTGGAAAAAACAACGCACCGGCATGGGCTACTGCTAACCTGATAAGTTATGCGCAGCTCTATCAGCACGCTTTTGCACATAATGAGAGGCTTATTGATATCAGGACAGAAGGCATACCGCTCACCTCTTACTGTACTTCTTATGATGAAGCTGCGCATACCATCATGCATACCCCGCATGCATCATTTGAGCTGCATTTTTCTGATGCTGCACTGCAAAAAAGAGAAAAAGAACTTATTCTTTCGTATCTTACATCAGAATTTACGCTATTAACTGCTCTTGTTAATCACCTTGAAGGTACGCACCCCATGCCTCAACAAGATTTTACACACATTTTACAGCATAAAGACTATCTGTATAACCATTTCCCGGATGCGGAACGCGGCTATCGCCCAGAACTACATTTTTTAAAACGAATCCGCATTGAAATTACTGCAATACTAAAGATTATCTCACGCTTGTTTTAAGTTAATTTTTTGCGCGCAGGAGCAGCCGCTAATAATTCCGTATAAACCTGTTCTATTTTTTTTGCAAAAGCCTGAGACGAAAATTGGTCAACAAGTTTTAAGCATTCGCTGCTATAAGTACGCAATGTTTCTCGATGCTCCAAAGCAAAAATGAGCTGCTCCAGTAATTCTTCGTTTGTTTTAAAAAGCAGCCCGTTACGTTTGTCGAAAATAATACCCTCAATATTGCTATCATTATAAGCAAGTACCGGAATACCGGCAGCCATAGCTTCGACAATCGTTAAACCTTGCGTTTCGCTCGTTGAAGGACTGACAAAAAGATCAGCCAGTTTATAATAAAGCGGCACTTGGTCATTAGATACCCTATTGGTAAACACAACCCGATCCGCTATATTTAACATATACACAAGCGCTTCCAACTCCTCTTTATGAGGGCCGTCACCGACAATAATGAGATCAACGTTTTCATATTTTTCAAATAGCGCCGGTAACACATGAATCAGCATGTCTATATTTTTTTCTTTAGATATTCTGCCAAGGAACAGCAGCTTAAATGAAGTTTCTGACAGTTGAAATGTAGTTTTTATGTTTTTAAATTCTAGTTGATCAATAGGCGCTTGAAATTTTTGAAGATCAATGCCCGTAGGTACAACATAAAGAGCATTGGTAACGTGGTAACTCAACAATAAATCTTTAGTTTTTTTAGTGGGAACAATCACTGCCGAATAAAAACTGATATATTTTTTCGATAATTTTCTACAAATTCTTTTTAACGGAGCTTGTCCTATATTGGATATATAATGAGTGTATTCCTCGTAAACCGTGTGATAAGTATGCACTGCAGGAATTTTTAAATCTTTCGTAATAAATTTGCCAAACCACCCCATCGTGAATTCTGTTTGCGTATGCACAATATCAAGCCCTATGTTTTTAACCCTTTTATAGAGCTTACTATGTTTAAAAAACAAGCCAATTCTAAATTCTGACCATTTTAAAAAAGGAATAGAAGGAATCCGTATCACATATTTTGTATCTTCGGCTTGAAAATCCGGTACAGCAACAGTAATAATATACACTTCGTGCCCAAGCTTTCTTAGACACGCCTCTAGGCTTACAATTGAGGTAACCACTCCATTAATTTGCGGATAGTAACAATCTGTAAAAATACCAATTTTCATGTTAATACAGGTTCTCCAAACTTCTTTTACATGAGGGAAGCTCGAAAAACTGAAGTTTTTCGAGCTTCCCATTATTTTTACTTACGAGGATCCTTCTAAAAATTTAATTTTACGAAGGCTTCTTTATTCGTGCGGATATTCAATTCCCCAACGCTTCTTCTTGCGTCAAACTGAAAGGGACAACACAATGCCATCCCTTTTGCCCACATACTGTACGAAACGTGAGCATTGTACCCCCGCCCCAAAGCAGCACCAAGGCATACACTCGCACTCTCAAGCAAGGTTGCGCTTGTAAACGCACGCAAGCCGCATTCGATACGTAATTACAACTCTTGCTCAACAAAAAACTTAATCTGCCCAAACCGCTTAGGGATCCGTAACGGATGAGCGTATTTAAAACCTACATTAAGCCCATTATTCATTGTGAGAAATGCTTTAAGATACGCTGTATCAAAATAAATACTGGTAATATTGGATATTTTTTTCAAAAGGTTTCCTGTTACAAGGCCTGCATAGCCACCGTGAACTGAAAAGCGGTTACAAAAAACAGGTACCAGCGAACTACCTCTTTGCACATCATAACTAAAAAGCGTTACATCACACACGGTAGAACATCCGGCATACCATTTTCCGTTAGAAGCAAAATAGATAACACCTGGCAGCTCATAGGCGCCGAAGAGGGAGAGATAGCTTGCAGCCGCAATGGAAGCATCATTATATTTTTGTATATAAAGCCCAAACACTGGATTAAAATAGGTGTTAAAACCGAAATATCCATTTGCGGTAAGAACAACCGGGATACCCGATAGCGCTGCCTGTAATTGACCTTCAAGAACAGCTGCTTGTGCCTTTTCTTCAAAACAGTATGATTGAAGATAATGCAAGGTGGCTTGTACGCCGTGTTTGTTTTTTGCAAAAAAGGGCGTACCACTTACCGTCGAACTTTGTATATTCCTATAGGTCATTGTTGCCTCATGACGCAGTAATGTATATTTGTAAGGCACCGCATAATAGGACGGCGTTTTATTAGATAATACACTAATGCAGCTCACATTTGCATTATACCCTAAACTTAAAGATTCCCACGCGTATGATAACGGGATAAACAATCTTACCCCCGTGCCAAAAGCAGTGGTTCTTTGTCTAAAAGAAGCAGAATCGACGTTGTCGGTAACAATGAAATCCCATAAAAAGGGAGGAAAGCGCAGCGAGAAATTCAATTTTCCATTCAAAAAGAACGGTTTTGGAAACACTAAAAATGAAGAATTGAAGGCCACCTTCTCTGTAGGATCCTGCATTGTTACATCAACACCGAGCCCGTACCTTCCAATTTTTGTCATATCATTAGGGACAGAAAAACGGGGTATAAAGTGCGCACGCCAAAACCAGCTATTAAAATCGTAAGGCTTCGGATTTAGTAACGACAGGTTGGGAACTTTAGGGGGTACCCGCGTAGCCAATGCTGCATCAAATGGCAGCGGATGCATAGTAGTAGCCGTAAGCGCGTTTGCTTCAAGGGTATAAAGCCGATGGTATACACCATGCACCCCTGCATATACAATGGTAGGCTCGCTGCCCTGAACGGCATTAGACGCATCCGGTATGACAACAGGGAAAAAGCTCCCCCCTGAAATATCGGTATGCTGCAGTTTCAATAGCCCACGTGCAGGATAGTATAAGCCTAACCGGTACAGCATATCCATTTCAGCCCACGAAAAGCTCAATACATACTCATCATTAACTTTAACCGACTGCATATAGCGGATAGCATACGGGGCAGTGTCTTCAGGCAGCACCCGTATAGCACCTGTTTGCACGTTAATAAACAGTATGGTCCGTTTAGTTCCATTTGCTGCGATCATAGCAACTTCATCATTTCCAATGAAACAGGGGCTATAAAGCGCCGCAAATTGATGGCCGGGCCCCGCTTTAAACAAGGTTTGCTTTACAGTATGCGTTTGCTGATCAAGTATCACCGCCGTAAACTCTTGATTCTCAACAGTAATTGCGCACACTGCCGTAGAATCGATAAAACAAGCGGCTACCGTGCCATAATGAGGGCTACCAGTGAATTTCTTTTCCTGCATATCAAAAATGCGTAACCGCTTTTTCTTCGTTCTATCTATCTTTTGTTTTTCGTCTGTCACCACAAGATACCGACCGTCTTCTGAAAACGACAGATGGCTCACAGAATAATCAGCTATAAACAGCTTTTCAGGTTTTTGGGTCTGAAAAGCCATAAAATACACTCCATTTTTATTAAAATCATGATAGGCAAACCCAAGCGAAGAAGCCGCCAAAGCAGTATAAGCTGACTTTTCAAGATTATGCGGATAGGGAACAGGAGGCAACACCGTTTGGGGTATAGGGATAGTATTGATAAATAGATTCCATTCTGTGGTTATATCGGTATTATAAGCAGAAAGAAATTTACCATACATCAAAAACGGCCAGGTAGTACGCCACAGTTTTGAATACGTCTCCATCCCGTATTTTTCTTGTAAATATCGGGAAAAATACCCACCGTACACATAAGGCCAAAGACCTGTCGGATACATATCGCGTAAACCAGCAGCCTCTTGCCATGTCGGTGTCGTGCCGTCTATTTTATTTTGAATAAGATGATGCTTAGTAAGCGGATCATTTACTCTTCCCTGCCCGTGCAAACTTTCAAACGACACCGCAACGCCCTCACTAAAAGACATCGGCGCCAATGTATAATATCGGTCAAGGATGGTATCAAGTGAAATAGCATGCGTTAATTCATGATAAAATATTTGTAAAATAGTATCGGTAAAATTAGCGAGCGCACCATCCGTTGTACTTGCAATATCATACAACACAATCCGACGGTACGGCACAGGGGTAAAGTACCCATTGAGCGCTTGTGTATCATGAACAATATATATAGGGATACGGCTATCCATTTTTTTATTCAATTTTACACAGATTTCCTCCGCATAACCGTCCGCATATTCCATAAGCAGCGCCGCTGTTGCCGACGAGTGTTCTGCATTATAGATAATATCAAAATACTTTGTCTGAACAGTTTGTAATGCAGCGGCCTGTAATACTGCCGCATTAAAGAAAAGACACCAAATACAACATAACCACCATACGTAACATTTTTTTATTTTTCTGAACATAAAATAGACGACCTTCTTATTTTTTTGGACTGATTCAATCATATAGCATATATAAGAAAAATACAACAGAAAAGAAAAAAATACGGTTGGGATATGAAGAGAGATGGTATCCGGCGTACTAAGAGGCAAGCAATCTAAA
>JBQNBR010000011.1:0-35868 GCA_052169815.1 Treponema sp. | reverse complement strand
AATTTAGATTGCTTGCCTCTTAGTACGCCGGATACCATCTCTCTTCATATCCCACCGACTGAAAGCAAATGCGTGCGACTGATTACCGCTGAACCCTGCCGGATGTATTTCCACTTGCCAGTGCTGCCACTTCGCTCACCGACACAATATTACCATCATGCTCAATAGTATGCTTTAAGGCCGAAGCGGCAGCGGCAAATTGAACAGCTTCTTGATCACGGTACTGATGAAGTAGCGCATAAATAAGCGCCGCCGCAAAGGCATCACCGCCGCCAACGCGATCTACAATCTGAATGGTATACGTTGATGAAAAATAAGCCTTCGCGCCGTCATACAGCATTCCCGCCCATTCATTCACACTGGCCGAAATACTGCCGCGCAAGGTAATTGCAACTTTCTTACAGCCGAATCGTTCCGTCAGCTGTTTGGCTATACTGATATAGTCTTCCCGTTCTATTTTTCCTGTATTGAGATCGCTATGCGCTGCGCTAATGCCGAATACATCAAAAGCATCTTCCTCGTTTGCAATACAGATATCTACATACGGCATAAGCGCGGTCATCGCAGCACTCGCTTGCTCCTGCGTCCACAGCTTTTTACGATAGTTCAAATCGCAACTGATAGTCATGCCTTTTGCACGGGCTTTTTTGCATGCTTCCAGGCAGATGTCAGGTATTACTCCTCCGAGCGCAGGAGTAATACCGGTAAAATGGAACCACAAAGCGCCGTCAAATATCCTATCCCAATCAAAATCAGCGGCGGTAGCGCATGCAATAGCCGAGCTCTTGCGATCGTAAATCACCTTAGAAGCCCGCTGGCTTGCCCCTTTTTCCATAAAGTACAAGCCAAGCCTTTCGCCGCCGCGTACTATACACGAAGTATCCACCCCAAAACGCCGCACTGCATTAACAGCACTCTGACCTAACTCGTTCGCCGGCACTTTGGAGACAAAACGAACATCCACACCATAATTGGCCAAAGAAACGGCTACATTAGCCTCTGTGCCTCCGTAGCTTATCTCCATTTCCTCAGCTTGTATAAAACGGAGATATCCTTTAGGATTTAAGCGCATCATTATTTCACCGAATGTAACTACTGTGTTTTCCATACGTTCTGCCTCACCCTTTATATAGTGTACCATACTTGCAGTTCTTTTTCAAATACCCCTGCTGTACACATCAGGGACTTCTAGCCATAAAATAATACTAGAGAGACCGGTAGGCTTGTCTAGGCTAACGGACACAAACTGGCATCATATCAGCCGCCCTGTCTAGCGGTTTGCTTTCAGCAAACCGGCTAGCCTGTCAAGTTTTGCGCAAGCGCAAAACTTGCACTTAGATATCGAAATTCGCTTTTCATAAGCCAATGGGCTCAAAAACTCCTAAGCTTAAGCTTTACCCACAAGTGTAATACTCTGACAGGCTCAAGAGGGGTTCCTATGATGCCATTTGTGTCTTTCTCTTACCACAGGGCAGCTGGAAAAAATCCAACAAGGTTTTTACAGCTGCCCAACTGGTTTAGTATCTGCTCACAGCTAGAAGCCTCTGCTATACACATTATGAGCTGATTTTTAAATATTTTATACCATTTATCCGATAGTAAACAAAAGGAGGTGCGGTATCATGCGCAAAATAAGTATCGTGCTCGTGTTCATAACGATAACTATAGCAGCTTATGCAGGAGATATTGCAAATTTCGTCAATTTAGGTTTCTCCGCGGACGGATTAAAATATGCATTCGGACAGCATGGATTACAGGATAAAACGTATCGAGCCTATGCTGAAATCTATGTGGTAGACATTACCAAAAACGACTTTGTCCCTAAAGGCGTGTTTAAAATATCACCGGTCAAGCAAACAGAGGGACAAGAAAGTAAAACAGCGTTTCTCGCCTTACAAAACAGAGCCCAAGCGGCGCTCAATCAATGGACTATCAGCGACACTCGCCCAGGAAGAGTTATTTATGCACAAACGGAAACACACTCAGGCGATGAATCGCTTTTTTTTCGGGATTTCAGGACTAATGATGAGTACACCGTAGTGCTCCACTCGGAAGCAAGAGGTAAAGCAGAGAGTTCTTTTTATCTTATTGTCGAAAAAACAACGCCGGACGGTTCAAAGGTAAAAAAGCAAATAGGGCGTCCCGATTATATGCGTAAAGGAATCAAAGGGTATGCGCTTAAGAAAATTTTAGCGGATGATGACGGGAACGCGCTTATCTTTATCATTGAAAAAAATGAATACAGCGATCTAGGAGAATCATTCCGCTATATGGTAGAAACAGCCTCTTTTAAATAGGTCTATATTCGGCCTACTCGATACCTTCGTTGTCTAGTAGGCCAAATGTAAACTGACGCTCGGCTCCAATAGTCGTCGGTGGCCCATGACCGGGGAAAAGGATGCAGGCGTCATCATACACAAAGAGCTTTTTTCTCAAGTGCTCAATCAAGCTCTTGGCAGCAGAATTATGCAGCGTTTTACCGATAAGCCCTGCACTGATGCTATCGCCGGTAAAAATACAGTTTTCTATTTTGAAAATATAGGAATCCGGTGAATGGCCCGGAATGGAAAAGCACTCAACCGTAAAACCGGCAATCGAAAGCGTACAATCGCCCCGTAACATCTTACCCGTTTTATTTACTAAACTGCTATCCGCTGCATATACCTGCGGGGCGTATATCTTTAAGAGCGTATTTAAGCCGTAGGCGTGGTGCGTTTTATGACTATGGGTAATGCACACCGCTGTCAATTTGTATGCGTTGTGTTCAATATGCCGGATCACATGCGGCGTGATTTTTCCCGGATCGATAATGAGCGCCTCGCCGGTAGCTTCATTACCGACAAGATAGGTATTGACAAAAACTTCTGACGAATAATGAGGGTAAATTTTCATACAACAATCCTATTTTTAGAGCTGCCCATCATCGTAGAAAAGAGCTTCTCTGGTATCGGAGGTTTTAAAGGACACATTGGTATAGGTATTTTTAGAAAAATGCGCTTTTTTGATATTGCAATTATTAAAAGGCGTATCGTGCAGCCGGCAGTTAATAAAACGGGAACTGTATAAATCAGAATCGTTAAAGCTGCAGCAGTGCGCAGTAATACCGACAAAATTATTAATGAGAAGCTCTGCATTGGTAAACAGCGTTTCATCAAACGTACTGCCGGCAAAGCACGAAAACTGAATATCCGCTTTGTCAAAGGAACACTGCACAAAATGGGTAAAATCAAAAAAGCCAAGCCTGATCTTGCATCCTATAAACGAGCAATTTTTAAAGGAAGCATGAGAAAAAGAACAGGCCGTGATTTTTTTCGCAGAAAAATCAAGATTTTCCAGCACAAGGTGTGAAAAATGCATACTATTGATATCAGATTGCCGAGCGAGCAGCGCGCTGAGATCGGGCATGGTATGTTTTTCGTTAAGACTAAACATGAAAATAAGTGTACGTTATTGCAGGACTTTGGTCAAATAGCTATGATACCGTTATGCGGGCTCGTATAAAATAAAAACACAATTATATTTTCAGCTGCAAATAATCGATATCCATCGCTTTGGCAATTTTCTGTAACGTTGCTTTACGGTTCTTTTTTGCCATCTCCATTTGGCTATATGCCGCTTGGCTTATACCCATTTTTTCCGCAACTTCCGCCTGCGTAAGGTTCAGATATTCCCGCCATGCCTGTATAGGGGTTACATCATTATGTGCTATAATTTTTATTACTTCATGCGGTATTGTTTTTTCTTCAAGTTTTATCTGTTTATTTCCGCTTATTAACGCTTGAAAAATATCGAACGGTACAATCGCATATTCTGTAACTCCTGTTTTATTTTTAATAAACTGAATATTAGTAAGTGTTGTCATCTCTTCTCTTTACCTCCTCGATTGATATTATTTCGATAACGTTCTCAAAATTGAATAGTATTCTAAATCCACCAATTCTCAATCTATATTGATATTTATGGTTTTTCAAAGCTTTTACATTTTGAACATCCGGAAAATTGTATAAAACATCAATTCCGTCAGCAATTTGTATCTGCTGTTTTTGCGGTAATTTCAAAAATTGTTTTGTAGCTTTGTTTTTCCACTCAATTTATACCATATAAGTATTATATGATATTATAAGCAGTTAGTACAGAGGTTTTTATAAGTTTTTTTTACACATTATTCTCAAAACTGAACTGCCCCACCCCTAAAACCGCTGCCACTTCTTTTACTATCAAAGTATTTGTAAAAGTTATAGGGCATCTCTAAAAACCTTACTTTTCTCTGTCTCGTTTAACACCTGATTTCCTTAACCTGAAAGTCTAATCGCTTGACAGATACGGTTGTCTTGTATTAATACATAATGCGGGCTCGTATAAAAGGTAGTATATGCACATCCAGTATGCTTTTTTAGATTCAGGCGTCGGCGGTATGCCGTATTTCAGTTATTTCCATGCACAAGCGCCCACTGCGCACGCAGTGTATATCGCTGACACCATGCATTTCCCCTACGGAGAAAAATCCACCGAAGAAATTATCTCGTACGCGTATCATTTAAGTGAAAAAATCATAGCACAATTTCACCCCGACGTTATTGTGATCGCATGCAACACGATGTCGGTAGCGGCGCTTGCAGCGTTACGCGAGCGGTATACCGTTCCCTTTATCGGAACCGTCCCTGCGGTTAAACTTGCAGCAGTACGCAGTGTGAATAAGCGGATTGGTATTATAGCAACAGAGCGGACTATTCACGATCCGTATCTTGATAAGCTCGCAGCCGCCTATGCTGCAGATTGCACCATCGAAAAGCGGGCAGATACGCTATTAGTAAGCCAAATTGAAAACGGATTGGCACTACGCACCACCGATGAACAAAAACAAGCGATCCTCCCTGCCTTGCAGCAGTTTACCCAAGCCGGCATAGACACGCTCGTACTGGCCTGCACCCATTTTCTGCACATCGCCGATATTTTTACCGAATGCGCTGCCCCGCACATCACCGTAGTGGATTCGCGGGAAGGCGTTGTCAAGCAAACGCTCAAAATAGCGCCACCTATTGCGGTGCCGGATCAGCCTTCTTACTGTTACATTACCGGAGCCCTCTCGCAGCAGGTGGATGCCCAATACCGATCCCTTTGCAAGCAGTTTCATTTACAGTGGTGCGGGGTACTACCATGACTGGCCTTGTCTTACACGGCACCAACAATTTTTTTACCGTACAAACAGAGCAGGGGGCTACGCTGCGGTGTTCAATCAAAGGGAAAAAATTAAAAGAAGCAGCCGGCGTATACAATCCGCTCGCCCCCGGAGACCTCGTAGCCATTGAACAAGACCCTATACAAAGCGGCCAGGGGCAAATTCTAGGGCTGATTGAACGGAAAAACCGTTTTGTACGCTGGAATCAAAAAAGCGCCTCTATCCAGCTGTTAGCAGCCAATATTGACCTCGTTATGTGCATTACCACCCCTGAAAATCCGCCTTTTCGTCCGCGGTTTATCGACCGCGTCCTATTGCAAGCACATATCGAACATATTCCGGCCGTCATTGTGTTGAATAAGTGCGATTTAAGCCTATCCGATTCAGTGCGCAGCAGGATAGAAGACTGGCGGCGGATCGGCTATACGGTATACGAGGTTTCAAGCCACACAGGGCAAGGCATACAGGAATTACTCAGCACATTAACCGGCAAAGTGTGTATGCTCACCGGACAATCGGGTGTGGGAAAATCGAGTATGCTCAATGCGTTTTATCCGCAGCTTGCCTTAAAAACAGCGTGTATCTCGTACAAGTATAACAGAGGCACGCATACTACTACGCAAGGCGTGTTCTTATCCATTCCTTATACCGATAAAAAAGGTGAAAAACACACCATCCGCATGATAGACACGCCCGGCATCCGGCATTTTGCGGTGTGGGGAGTAGCGCCCGACGAGGTGCTGTATTATTTTCCCGAAATGGAAGGAGCTGCTTCGCAATGCCGCTTTGGGCTTTCATGTTCACACGAGCATGAGCAAGGGTGTAAGATATTAGAGAGGGTTGAGGCGGGCTTCATTCATCCTGACCGATACGCAAGCTGGCAGCTCATCAAAGAGGAGTTAGCAAGCCGGTGATTCAGCTAGCACATCATCGGTACTTAAGCGCTTTCAAAGAACAGTGAACAGCAGGAGGTTCCTATGAACGCTCATACATTAGAAACGGTAGCATTTTCCCGCATTGCACAAATGATTGCACAATATTGCACCTGTGAAGAAGCTCAACAGCTGTGCTTACAAAAAGAACCGCTCATCGATCCGGCGGCTATCACTGCTGCCAAAAAACAGGGTGCCGATTTTTTGCAGCTTCTACAAAAAGACAATGAGCCCCGTATTCAAGGCCGCCCGCCGCTTTTTCCTATACTATCGCAATTACGCATCACAGGCACCTGCCTTTCGCTGGAAGAAATCTATACAATAGGCCTTTTAGCAGACCAGGTGCAAAAATTGCAGCAGTGGGCGAGCCGTCAAAAACACCATACCGATACCATCGTTGAGTGTATTGCAGCGCTCCCCGATCTCGCGAGGGTACACAGCGCGGTATTTGCCTTCATCGATCCGCAAGGCTCCTTGCAGGATATCCCGTCATTACGGGCTTTACGGCACAAAATCCGCCGCATCGAAGCCGATATGGAAAAAACCATGCACCAATACTGTACCGATGAAGCCACGCGCAATATGCTGCAAACTCCGCAGCCGGTGCTCAGAAACGGGCGGCAAGTGATCGCCGTACGTTCCAACTTTAAGGGGCGCATAAAAGGTATTATTCATGAATACTCTCAGTCCGGACAGAGTTTTTATCTGGAACCCGAACAAATGGTGCTTAAAAACAATGAACTCGTAAAAGCGCAAGCTGCCTACGACCAAGAATTGCGGAAACTCTT
Organism: Treponema sp.; assembly: GCA_052169815.1. GTDB lineage: Bacteria > Spirochaetota > Spirochaetia > Treponematales > Treponemataceae > Treponema. The sequence continues at coordinate 28,969 of JBQNBR010000011.1, read as the reverse complement.
GCGCGCATTAAGCGCCGAGCTTGCGCAAGACAGTGCACTACTTGAACAAGCCCATCAAAGCCTCCTTGAACTTGAGTGCACTGCGGCGGCAGCGCGTTGGGCGCAAGCGCACCAAGCGGTGTTCGCCAACGATGCCGGTGATGCTCAAACTTTTTACCTGCACCAAGCCCGACACCCGCTTTTAGGAAACCACGCAGTTCCTATCGATATCAAGCTCTCGAATGACGAGCGCATTCTCATTATTACCGGAGCGAACACCGGCGGAAAAACAGTGGCGCTCAAAACGGCAGCGCTTTTTGTACTGCTCAACCAAACCGGCTGGCCTATACCCGCTGCAAGCGACACCTGTTTGCCTTTCTTCGATTCCGTGTTTTGCGCTATCGGGGACGAACAATCGCTTGATGCATCGCTTTCAACGTTCTCTGCATACATGCGTATCATTGCCGGCATCCTATCGGAGGCAACAAGTCGCAGTTTGATCATACTGGACGAGCTTGGAAACGGCACCGATCCGCAAGAAGGCGGTGCGCTTGCTATGGCGGTGCTCGATGAACTTTTAGCCCGCCGCGCCCGCGTGTTGGTAACCACCCACCATGGCGCGTTAAAACAGTATGCCTACAGTAAAAACGGCTGCGTCAACGCTTCGGTTGTCTTTGACAAAGACACGTTGCGGCCTTCGTACCATTTAGTTATGGGAATTCCGGGAGAAAGCCACGCTATCGACATTGCAGAGCAAAGCGGTATCCAAGCCGCTATTATCAATAGCGCACGGGCATACCTCTCCAACAATTCAGCCGACGTTGCAACGCTCATACAGGGGCTCATAGAGAAGCACGAGCGGCTCCGCCTGTTTGAGCAAGAGCGCGAAGCTGCCGAAAAAAAGCTTGCAGACCAAAAGCAAAAATACGAACAGCAAGCCTTAGCCCTGCGCCGAAAAGAAGCTGCATTACGGGCTGAAGGGTATAAGCGTTTACAAGACCTTTTTGAAACCAAACGCGCTGAAGCGGAAAATTTAGTGCGGCTCATCCGCGAAGGAGCCTTGACACACGAAAAAACGGGGAGCTTGAAGCAGTTCTTTTCTGCATTTGCACAGCAGCTTGCAGAAGAACAGGGCAGTTTGCAGCAAGAAGAACAGGCACTTACCGCATTGCAGTACGGGCACCAAGCAAACAAGCCGGCCAATACCACGCTTGCGTTGCAAGCAGGTGCCGAAGTCTTCATTCCGCATTTGCGCCGGAGAGGAACGGTAGTCCGAAAGGAAAAAGAGCGGTGGCTCGTGGCCGTTGATACATTCAAAATGACCTTGAACGCAGCGCAACTGGAAGTAATTGAACAATCGGGGGGAACGCGGCAGCCTATTTTAGTTGAAGCGGAACTGCAGCAGCAAAGCCGCCCTGTATTGGAACTGCGCTTACTGGGCATGCACCTTGATGAAGCGGCGGCGGCCTTAGAAAAACAGTTGGATTTAGCCCTCATGCACAATGTACAGGAATTTGCAGTTATTCACGGGAAAGGCAACGGAGTACTGCAAACGATGGTACACGAAAAATTAGAAGCGGCGCCGTATGTCGCCGATTTTGCCTTTGCACGCCCCGAACAGGGCGGCAGCGGTAAAACAATAGTGCATTTACGCTAAGCACATGGCGGGTCAATCTTTAATATATAATTACTAAATACGTTGATGATAGTAGTAGCGTGGTATACACTCACCCGCTCCGCCTGAGAATCATAGAGGTGAATATGCCCATGCAAAAAATAACGGGGTGCAAATGTTTTGATAAACCATAAAAAACACTTAAACCCCTGATGGCACCGATCCGGTCTATCATGGATACCGAAAGGCGCCGCATGAGCGACAAAAACATCTAAATAGCGACCATAGCGAACTTTATTTAAAAGGAGCTGCGGCACCAAGGCAAGTAATTGCCACTTCATTTGCTGCTCAGTATACTGACATTGCGCAATGCCGCCGTTATACCGTAAGCAACCTGAAGCGCCTGCAAAAAGAAGATTTGCCTCTTGATGCGTTTTAAAACCAATATACGTTGAGCCCAAACCGCCGTCTATCGAATAAGGCGCCCCGCTTTCCTCACTGGGCGGTATATTCCGGTGAAAATTGCTTAACCCATTCAAATTATGATTGCCAAACACGAATAGAAGCGGTTTATTAAGCGAAGAAACAATGAACTCCAAATATTCCAGCGGCAAATCACCCGCTGAAAGCACCATATCTATATCTTTATATCGCTCCTTTATATTGATGCTATACACAAGCGGATCAATTTGGTCAGATACGCAGAGGATGTTCACCTACTTGCCTTTCAATTGCTGAAGATTTATTTCAAGTTTGGTTTTATCAATGAGCTCAATAGGACGGTTCTCTGCAAAGCTAATAGCGCTTCGAGAAAAACCGCTTGACGTAGTAACAAAAGCACGGACAATGTTTTGCGTTTTCATTTGCTCTTGTAACGAACGCAAAAAACTTTCTCCAATCACATTGGTATCCCGCGAGTAAATAAACAGTTTCGGCTGTTTTCTTACGTTCCGCCACTTTTCCGTATTGTCTTCCATTGCAATGATGGCGCACCCTTGCTTGATTTCTTTTAACGATTGCACAGAAAGATTAAACACTTTTTCGGTAATCGCTCTGCAGAGGGTTGAAAAGTCTTCAGTGGTAACGGTCAGGTATTCTTTCATATAATCGTTCGACCGCAGATCGTTGTATTGCGCAAGTTTTTCATTTACGTCTCTATAATGCGGATTAGATGCCTGAATGAGCTCCCATTGCTCAATCGCATGATCAAGATCCCGCATTTTTTCATAGCACGCTGCGGTTGCATACCTCAGGCGTAGTGTATCATTACTGGTGCTTTTGGTGGTAAGCTTTAAAGCCCGGTCAAATTCAAAGAGGGCCTTTTCAAGGCTATTCGCATCAAAATAGCACAAACCGCGCTCCGTATAGCATTTTTGCCGCAATTCGCTATTACGAGCTGCTTTCTCTAAGGAAGTAAGCGCTTTGGCGTAATCTTTGGTTTCCCGCAACAGGCGCCCTTGATAATATAAGGCCGTCGTATTGTCCGGCTCCAACGAAATAGCTTTGTCTATCTCTTGCTTGGCTTCGGTGAGCATTTTATTTTTAAAGAGTAATAGCCCCAGTGCAGCGTGAGCCGTCGCATGTTTCGGATTAAAAGAAATCGCTTGCCGATAATGCGTAAGCGCTTGTTCCGTTTTATTGGTTTGTTCAAACAGGTTGCCGATTTGGTAGTGGAAGTCCGCATTCTGGGGCTCTATTTTAAGTAAAAGCGCACATTCGGCGAGGGCTTCGTCATACTGATGAAAACGTTCATACAACTGTGCAGTGAGCGTACGAAATTCTTTTTCCTGCGTTTTATTTTCAAAAACAGCAGTATTATTGAGAGTCTTAAATTCCATTAAAGCTAATTCTGCCCTGCCGTCCGCTAAATATGCCTTTCCAAGTAGGTAACGGGCTTTTGCATCTCGCGGGTTTTTTGCTATAATAGTTTTAGCCAACTTAATTGCTGTAACATATCTACCGGATTTGATAAACTTTTCTATTTGAGCAGTCTTTTGCGGTGATACCAGAGAACGTATTAATATAACAGCAAATAGGACAATAAAAAAGGCAATGCCTACGATAAAAAGAATTAGATACAAAGACATGTGTTTCATGGTATAAGTTTTGCACAGTAATGTCAATGAAACCTGTTATTTTTTAAAGGAACCTCTAAAAACTCAAGCCTATCGGCTTGTTCTATAAGGAAATGATGATCATATCCGCTCGCACAGATTGCGAAACAGTTTTTAGAAATGCCCTTCATGCTATTGGGAGGATCTCGTTTTGAGTGATTTACATAAATACATAATTGGCAGCGCAGGCGGCGTACTCTTATGCCTTTGCTGCATAGGCGGCTATTATTTCTTTTTTGACGGTCGTTTAAGCAAGACTAATCAGCAGCGTATCGCAAACGCCGCAGGAACGCTGCAAGACAGCAAAAGTGACGTTGCGCACCATGATACGTTTCAGTACGGAACACCACCCACCACACAACACAATGGCACCCCTGAGCAGCTTACCTCCGAGCAGGAAGCTCGTCTCTTAGCAGCACGAAACGCTAATGCGAGCCTTTCTAAACAAGGCACGGATACCGAAGCCCCCGCAGCATACCCCGACATTGCCGCAGCGGCTGGACGGGAAAATAAACCCATTGCAAGCCCAGCCGATTTTGCAAAACAGAGCCCTTATATGCAAGGATCGCAAGAAAAGCTTTCTAGCAACGGAAAACTGGTAGTAAAAAATGAACACGCTTTAGAAAAGCAGCACCAACACGTGTATGATCTTATTACGCAAGGGAAAAATGCAGGCCAAAAACAACAGCTCAATACTGCCATTGGATTTTTTGACGAAGCAGCTGCTTTACTGCAGGATGATGATAAAGCCTTTGCAGCGGCAGCATACACTGACATGACGGCCTCATTACTGGCGCTTTCCAAAGCACTTGAAAATGACTATAACGCAAAAGCTGCACGAGATAAGGCCGAAGTGTACATCAGAAAATCGATTGCCGCTGAAAGCAGCACAAAAGCTCGTGCACTCTATGCCGAACTGATAGAAGCACAGCAAGATGCAGTGCGCCGAAAAAAACAGCAAGACATTATCGCCCAGCAAAAAATACAAGAGAAAAACACCCAAAAAAATCAAGCAGCACAGCAGCGTAGCCGCATCGAGGATCTTATTGCAGACGGCAAAGATGCTGCATTAAAAAAACAAACGGAAAGCGTACTCATTACCTTTGATCAAGCTGATTATGATATGCCCGACGATCAGCCGTTTGCCGCTGCTTCGTATACCGCTATGTCGGATATACTCTATAAGCTATTCACTTCGCTTTCCAACCCTGAAGAAAAAAGCAAAATACTGAATAAAGCGGAAGACTACATAAAAAAGGCGCTTGCTGCCCAAAACACTGCTAGAGGCAGATCCTTGTATGCCGTTATCATCAACGAGCAAAAACAAGCTGAAGACCAGAAAAAGCGTGCTGAAACACAAAAACAACAAGAACTGCTACGCGCACAACAATATGCAAGGCAGCAACAATTAGCAAGTGAAAAAGAAAAAAAGCTCATAGAACAGCGGCAAAAGGTACAAGAGCTGATCACCAAGGGTAAAAATGCCGCCAAAAAGAAGCAGCTCGAGCCTGTTCTTGCCTATTTTAATACCATCACCATGCCCGACGACAAAAAATTTACCGCAGTAGCGTACACTGACATGGCTCATACTGTCTATGATATTGCAACCGCAACGCCAAACCTTGAAAAGAAGCAAGCTGCGCTGCAAAAGGCGGAAGAATACATAACACAAGCGCGCGCCGCTCAACCGACTGCAGAAAATGCTCAATTTTACGCAGTCGTTACCAATGCAGTGAAGCAAGCAGATGAACAAAAAAAGGCTTTTGAAGCCCATCAAAAACAAGCAGCATTACAAGCCCGCCAAGCGGAAGAAAAAAAGAAGCAAGAGGCAGCCGTAGCTCAACAGCAAATAGAAAAACTACGCACCAAAATCAAAAATTGCATTGTAGAGGGCACCACCGCCCTTCAAAACAAACAGCTGAATGCTGCGCTTGATAGCTTTAATAAAGCGGATGAACTCATGCCCGACGATAAAAAATTTGTTGCCGCTTCATACCAAGAAATAGCACAGGCACTCTTTGCGTTCGCAAAAGGCAGTACCCATGAAAAAACAGTGCTCATTGCATACTCAAGAGCGGAGCATTACATTAGAAAATCCATCATGGCAGGCGATTCGCTCGCATCACGTAATTTGTATGAAAAAATTACAAAAGGACAGCAAGAAGTGCTGCGCAAACAAAAACAGCTTGCTCAAAAAGCCAAAGAAAAAGCCGCACAACCGTCAGCACCGGCCAAAAGATCTCCAGCCGACATACAAAAGAGCAAACTTGCCGCACAAGGCTTCATTACGCAAGGCAAAAAAGCAGCAGCAACCGGTAACTTTTCCGCTGCACATACCTTTTTCCAAAAAGCTGCGGAAAGTATTCCCAAAGAAGATGCTGCTTTTTCAGCTCAAAAATACGCAGAGATAGCTGAAAGCCTGTTTACTTTTGCGAAAAAACATACTGCAAAGAAAAATGAAGCCTTGAAAATAAGCGAGAACTATGTAAAGCAATCAATTGCTGCAAAAGCAAATGAGCATGCAGTTCACTTTTTGTATTCGCAGATCGCTGACGAGCTTAAACAGCCCAAAATAGCGTTGAAAGAACTGGAACAGGCGCATAAGTTCGACGAGAATAACTATGTGTATAACTACGAATTGGGGAAAAAGTATTTTGAGTTAAAAGAATATGAGATAGCGCGCGCTTTTTTTGAAAAAGCGGGAAAAAAAATACCGGTACAATAAGTTGCACAGCAGCTTGCAAACCTTGTCAGATTTTTTGAGAGCTGCTGTGCATTTCGTCTAAATCCGCATTGCAGTAAAGGAGTTCCCCTATGATGAAACATAGCATATGCAATAGGCATACCGTGGGCATGATACCACTCATGATCGCGCTGTGCACTTCATGTTCTTTTAATAGCCCCTCCATAACGCTTCCCAAAGTGCAGCGCCTGTATAAACACACCGTAGAGGAAGGCTTCGTAGAAAACCTTGCGGTGTTTGCTGTTTGTCAAGATGCCGATGGAGCAAACGATTATAAAGAATTGCTGTTACAGGAAGATGCAACCGGCCTTGAATGGCGGCTACACCGCAGCAATACCGTTTTTTTACAGGAAGCGGGCTTTTCTCAGCATGAACAATGGGTTGGTTCCAATACCTTTGCCTACCCACGCGGAACGTTCCCCGCAGGATCCTACACGCTCACCCTTTCTGACCTCGGCGGCAATACCAGCACGCATGTTTTTACGCTGCAAACACCACCTCGCGTTACGGAAAGTCCCTTTCAGTTTACCTTGAGCGCCAAAACGTGGCAGATTCAGGCGGAAAACAGCAGTTTTTGCTGCTCTTTTTCACTCGTGATGCTCGACGCCGATTTACAGCCGCTGCGGACACACCATCTCGGTAAAAAAGAAACGGAAACGATTACTGGCTCCTTGCGGGAGCTCATGGATATTGCCCCCGACGCGCGCTACATACAATGCTTTAGCGAAAATCAAGACCAATCAGTCGGTTTTTTTAGTACCCCTATTCCCGTACCGTAAGGCTCGCCCATGTTCACCCATGTATTATCGTCTTGCACGTTTGGCCACCATTTTATCGATCCTGCATTTCTATTGCCAGATCAAAATGAATACACCATCCGCTTTATGCAAAATCCTGCACAAAACCGGCAATGGCGGCCGGTAACTTACGATGAAATTGAACTTCTAGTGAAAAACGGCAATACCTGCACCAACTGGCAGGAGTTTTTGGTTGAAGATCCCTTTACGCCTGTATTAATAAAAAATTCTTTTTTTTCAGGCGTTATCCGCCTTGCATCGCTGACCGAATGCTATTTACAGTATCATGATTTTATCGTGCCTGCAGGCATTACAAACAGTAAAATTATTGCATGCGATATCGGTAAAAACTGCGCAATTCATGATTGCTCGTATATATCCCATTACATCATCGGAAATGAGGTTATTTTAAGCAGAATTGATGAAATGGTCGCCACTGATCATGCCAAATTCGGAGAAGGCATTGTAAAGCACGGAGAAGCCGAATCGGTACGCGTTACCATCGATGTCATTAACGAAGCAGGGGGTAGGGAGATCATTCCTTTTGCAGACATGATTTGCACCGATGCCTTTTTATGGGCGCGGTACCGGGAGGATACGGCGCTGATGCAGCAATTAAAAAGCATTACACAAAACCGAGGCGATATCCGGCGGGGCTACTACGCTACGGTCGGCGATGATGCCGTAATAAAAAGCTGCCGCATTATCAAAGACACTTCCTTCGGCGCTTTTGCCTACATCAAAGGAGCGAATAAATTAAAAAATTTAACCGTACGCTCTTCATCGGAAGAGGTAACCCAAATAGGGGAAGGCGTTGAATTAGTAAACGGCATCATCGGCTACGGCTGCCATGTGTTTTACGGGGTGAAAGCGGTGCGCTTTATCCTCGGCAACAATTGTACCCTCAAATACGGAGCGCGCCTCATTCATTCGGTCATGGGGGATAACTCCACCATTTCATGCTGCGAGGTACTGAACTCGCTCATCTTTCCCTACCACGAGCAGCACCACAACAATTCATTTTTAATTGCCGCCATGGTACAGGGACAATCCAATATGGCAGCAGGCGCAACGGTCGGCTCAAACCACAACACACGCGGCAACGACGGAGAGATTATTGCAGGACGAGGCTTTTGGCCGGGGCTTTCCAGTACCTTAAAGCATAACTGCCGCTTTGCGTCGTTCGTCGTGCTCAACAAAGGCAATTACCCTGCCGAACTTGACATTCCTTTCCCCTTCAGCTTGGTAATCGATAATACGCCGGAAAACCGTTTGGAAATCATGCCTGCCTATTTTTGGATGTACAACATGTATGCGCTTGAACGAAACAGCAAGAAATTCCTAAAGCGGGATAAACGGAAAACCAAAGTGCAAAACATAGAAACGCGGAGCCTTGCCTGCGACACCGTCGGCGAAATCATGCACGCCATGCGTTTATTGGCAGAAGTTTTTGAGCAATCGTGGGAACAGGCCGGACATGCCCATACCGATGCAGCGTATTTGCTTGCACATAACTCGGAGGAGCTCAAGCAGCTTACCTTTACGGTTCCCTATGCCGAACGGTCTTCCCGCCCCACTAAAATTTTAAAAGCGGTAGAAGCGTGGCAGGCATACCGCGATATGCTCATTTGGTACGGAGTCAGTACCCTCGCCCAATACCTCGATACGGTAAAAAACGCTCCGTACTTCATAAGCCGGTTTTCCGTTAAAAACCACACCATACCATGGATTAACGCCGGCGGGCAGCTGATACGCGAAGATCACCTCGACTCTTTACGCAAAAAGATCGGCTCAGGCACCATCAACACCTGGGAAGCGATTCACCGCCAGTACGCATACTACTGGAAACGCTATCCGTTTGACCACGCCGAAAACGCCTACGGCATATTGTGCGCACTTGCGCAGGTAGATAGGCTTACCGCACCGGTGTGGCAGTCATACCTCGATTCCGCGTTGGCTTTACGCCGGTACATCCAAGAACAAATACTTTTTACAAAGCGGAAGGATTATATTAACCCCTTCCGTGATATTACCTACCGGAACAGTGCAGAGCGCAACGCAGTGCTCGGCTTGGTTGAAGACAATGCATTCATCATTGAATCCAAACAAGAAACGCAGTATTATACCGCTCTTTTTACGCGGGTAAGGAACGCACTATGACGATCATACTCCTATTATTCTTTTTTATCTGCTGCTGTGCAGGGATGGCCGCAGCACCGGTTGATACCAACGCAAGCGGTCCTCAATCCGGAACCGTTCTCAGTACGCCTTCTTTTATATCCCCAAAACGTACCGCTTTTGATTCTACGATAGAATCCTACATTGAAATAGGCACACCGGCTAGTTTCCGTGCTGCGGTTGACTATTTTACTCAAGCCGGCAAAGCTGAAAAAAGCGGCAAGCAGTTTTACCTGACACTCATCGCACAGCTGATGCATTTTTTATATCCGCTTGAACCCGATCAGTGGTACGCCCACACCTTTAACGGCTTCAATAGCTACCTCGATGCGTTCAATAAGGTAGAACAGGGCATGTATCCGAGCACCGCCGGCATGAACACTTTTTTAGAAACGCTCATCCCTACCCTCATTGTATTGCGCGGCACAGATATTGCCCCCTACGCAAAAGATATTGAAATGCGGCTCCATCGGGCGCAAGAACTGAACCCCAAAGCAGCCCTTCCATTCTATCTATTAGGCGCATTATACGAATTGCAGTCCAAATATGCACAAGCGGAGCAGGCATACCAAACAGCGTGGGAACGGGACAGCAGCTGCTACCCTGCCGGAATACGCTTAATCCGCCGCGCACTGCAAAATCAAAATGCAGAGTACGTGATACCTATCGCAAAGCAGCTTTCCGAACGTTTTCCGCATACCCTTGAGCTCCAACTGCTGCTTGCACAAGCATATTACACCATCGATGCCTTACCCGAATCAATTGAGCTGCTGAAAACCGTGTTAAAACAAGAAAAGGACAATACCGAAGCATATTTTTTACAAATCCGCATGCTACTTAAGCAAAAAGACTTTTTATCAGCCAATGCGCTGCTTGATATCTATGCCAAAAAGAATAAAACCGATAAAACCTACCTACTGCTGCGTGCACACATGCTGCGCGGCTGGAATCAAAACTTGAGCGAGGCAAAAGCCTACCTTGAAAAAGCCGAACAGCGATACCCTCACGACGCTGACGTATTGTTAGCGTGTGCAACCATGTGCTTTGAAACCGCTGAGCGCATTAATGGGAAAGGAGCTGATGATTTTATTGCGCTTCTTTTGAAGCAAAATTCTACGCATATCCCTACCATCCGTTTATTAATCCGGCAAGATAGCGCACAGGAAAACTGGACAAAAGCCTTCGAGCGCGCGCAGTTTTTGCACAAAACCTATCCTTCACAAGAACACACTATGTTGTACATTAAAACCTGTATTGGTTTAGAAAAATGGACTGAAGCGGCAGCACTTGCAAAAACCGCCTATCACCACGTGCAAAGACCTTCCGATGCCATTACCGCTTTATATCTTGAAACGTTGCTTCATGCAGGGGAGCACGATGCGCTGAATCTCGTCATCAATGACAAACTTCCCAACGCCCCTTCATCATTAAAGTCTATCCTGCAATACTATCAAGCCCGCGTAGAAAAAACCGACAAAAAGCAACTTTCCTTGCTGAGGCAGAGTTTTCTCTCTGATCCGCACAATGTTTCAGCCTTGTTTGCACTCTACGAATGGTATTTTGCCCACGCCAACTACCAAAAAGCGCAGTATTATTTACAGCAAGTACTCATTCTTGAACCGGCTAACCGGCAGTACCAGCGGTTAGCGGCAAAAATAGAGCGTATACTTGCAAAATAGCACGAAATTCGTTACTTTTGAAATTATGAAAAAGAACGATTTTATCAGTACCATCGGGTATGATGGAGGCGCCGCTGTTGTGGATAAAATACGGCGCATCAAACATGCTCAGAAAACAGTTATGCAACTACTCGAAGCAAGCGCTTTCCGCAGCGCCGCGGCTTTGGCCATCTACAATAATGCTCAGGATGAACTGCAAACAGTTACCGACTACTACAATAACTTAGCACATACGCAATACCGGCCGGAAGATCTTCCCCGTCTATTCGGTATCACCAAAACAGACAGCAAAAAAATCATTTCATTATAAAGGAGTATGCAGTATGTCATCCTATCCTTTTCATACCATTGAAAAAAAGTGGCAAACGTATTGGAAAGACCATCATACTTTTACCGTTACAGAAGATCCCAACTACCCTCCCGACAAGCGGGCCTATGTTCTTGACATGTTCCCCTACCCTTCCGCCGAAGGGCTACACGTAGGCCATCCCGAAGGGTATACCGCAACCGACATCTACAGTCGGTACCTCCGCATGAACGGATATACCGTGCTGCATCCCTTCGGCTTTGACTCCTTCGGTTTGCCAGCGGAAAATTACGCCATCAAAACGGGCACGCACCCCCGCATCACCACCAAAAAAAACATTGACAATTTCAGGCGTCAAATTCAAGACTTTGGATTTTCGTATGATTGGAATAGGGAGCTTATCACCTCAGAACCTGAATACTACCGCTGGACGCAGTGGATTTTTTTGCAGTTATACAAACGGGGGCTTGCCTACGAAGCTGAGGCTCCCATTAATTGGTGCCCGAGCTGTTTAACGGGGCTTGCCAACGAAGAAGTAAAAGAAGGCTGCTGCGACCGCTGCGGTACGCATGTTATCCGCAAAAACATACGCCAGTGGATGCTGAAAATTACTGCCTACGCTGAGCAGCTTTTGGAAGATCTCCATGAGCTCGATTGGCCGCAGTCAGTTAAATTGATGCAGCAAAATTGGATAGGCAAAAGTACCGGCGCTGAAATTAATTTTGAGCTTATTGACCCGCCGGCCGATATAGCGCAGCCGCACATTACCGTATACACCACGCGCCCTGATACGGTGTTCGGCGCAACGTACCTCGTGCTGGCCCCGGAACATGCACTTGTGTCGGCATTAACCGTAGCGGCGCAAAAGGAAGCGGTGGTGCAGTATGTAACCGCCAGTGCAAAAAAAAGCGACCTTGAACGTACTGAACTTTCCAAAGAAAAAACGGGCGTGTTCACCGGATCCTATGCACGTAATCCGCTTACCGGTAAGCCCATCCCTATTTGGATTTCAGATTATATCTTAATTTCGTACGGAACGGGCGCCATCATGGCGGTTCCTGCGCACGATGAGCGGGACTGGGACTTTGCCAAAGCTTTTTCGCTGCCCATCATACCGGTTGTCGCATCGCAAGCCGAATGGGAAGCCAAAGGTAAAGAGGGCGATTACAGCAGAGAGCCTGCCGAATGCACGGCCGCAGACGGCTATGCAGTGAATTCGGGCATGTTTACCGGCCTTCCTACACGCGAAGCGATACGGCAAATCACCGATTATGCCGAGGCACAGGGCTTTGGGAAAAAGGCGGTCAACTATAAGCTGAGGGACTGGGTTTTCAGCCGCCAGCGCTATTGGGGCGAGCCCATCCCACTGGTGCATTGTCCGCAGTGCGGCACTGTCCCGCTCGACGAAAAAGACTTACCGCTCATGCTCCCCGACGTTGAAAGCTACCGCCCCTCCGACACCGGAGAAAGTCCGCTTGCCACCATACCCGAATGGGTTGAAACTACCTGTCCCGTATGCGGCGGCAAAGCCAAGCGGGAAACCAACACCATGCCGCAGTGGGCCGGTTCATGCTGGTACTATTTGCGTTACCTTGATCCGCACAACACGCAATCGTTTTGCGCAAAGGAAAAAGAAGCGTACTGGATGCCGGTAAGCTTGTATGTCGGCGGCGCTGAGCATGCTGTTTTGCATCTTCTCTATGCGCGTTTTTGGCACAAGGTTTTGTATGACCTCGGCCTTGTACATACCAAAGAGCCGTTCAAGCGGCTTATTAATCAGGGTATGATCACAGCCTACGCCTATCAGCGTAAAAACAAGAGCTTAGTGCCCGTTGATCAAGTTGAACAAATTTCAGAGACTGAATTCAAAGAGAAGGTAAACGGTGAGCCGCTTGAACGCGTTATCGCCAAAATGTCTAAAAGCCTTAAAAATGTGATCAACCCCGACGAAATGATCCGTCCCTATGGAGCGGATGCCTGCCGCGTGTACGAAATGTTCATGGGCCCGCTTGAAATGTCAAAACCGTGGAATACGCAAGGGCTGATCGGCATTTCCCGCTTTTTGGAAAAAATATGGGCGATTTCAGAAAAAGCATGCTATGAAGCCCCCAACAACGACACGAGTACTGAAGACCATGCCGCACTCACCAAGCTGCTTCATAAAACCATAAAAAAAGTGAGCGAGGACACTGAAAATCTTAATTTTAACACCGCAATAAGCCAAATGATGATCTTCATCAACGGCGTTGCAAAATACGAACGCTTACCGCGCTTTGTATGGGAAGCATTTGTCAAGCTGCTTGCGCCGTATGCACCGCATATTGCTGAAGAATTATGGGAAAAACTGGGGCACACTGAAACCATCGCTTATGAGCCGTGGCCGATGTTTGTTGAAAAATTTTGTATTGATTCTACGTGCACCATCGTGGTACAGGTGAACGGCAAAATACGGGACAAATTCGAAGCAGCCGTTGATGAAGAGCGCGCCGGCTTAGAGGCAAAAGCCCTACAAACGGAAGGAGCGCGCCGCTTTATCGGAGACAAAGCAGTCAAGAAGATTATCTGTATCCCCAATAAGCTCGTTAATATTGTGGTATAGGGTGCTGCTTTTATCTTGCCGATCAAACGTACTCGTGCTATACTATTAGCATGAGTACTATCGATAAAGATTTACATGCTATCATAGAACGTTTTCCGTCCGATTTTACTGAGGACGAAAAAATGACCGCTAAAACGTTGTTTTTAAAAAAGCTTGCATTGCTGGCGCACACCTTTTACGGCGGTAAACTGCAAACCGTGCCCAAATGTGGGCTATACGGATTTAATTGGTTCAACGTATGGTATACACCAGGTGTTTCAGCGGTCTCCACTACTATCCGCGATGACAACAGCGCTTCATTTTCTTTGTCAAACCGCGGTAATCTGGTTGCGGTAGTAAGCAATTCCACACGGGTACTCGGTGACGGAGATTGCACGGCTTCCGGTGGGCTCGGCGTTATGGAAGGCAAATGTATGCTCATGAAATACCTCGGCGGCATCGACGCATTTCCGCTCTGTATCGATTCCCGTATCTACCCTGACGAACAGATCAAGTACGGCGGAGAACCGGACGCTCATGCTCCGGAGAAAATCATTGATTTTGTCCGTATGCTTGCACCTTCGGTAGGAGCGGTGAACCTTGAAGACATTAGTCAACCGGACTGCTTTAGGGTACTGGACGAACTACGGGAAATGTGCACTATTCCGGTATGGCACGACGATGCCCAGGGCACTGCCTGCATCACGCTTGCAGGGCTTTCAAATGCGCTCAAACTCGCCGGCAAAAAACTCGGTGACTGTAAAATTGTACTGCTTGGCGCCGGTGCGGCAAATACGACCGTTGCCCGCCTCATTCTCGATGACGGTGGAGACCCGCATAAGATGATCGTCTGCGATGTAGAAGGGGCGCTCCATGCGCAGCGGCTCAACACGGTCAATAATACCCGCCAAGCAGAACTATGTAGACAAACCAATCCTGAAGGCGTCCGGACATTTGAACAAGCGATAAAAGGTGCCGACGTACTCATCGCCTTATCAAAACCAGGGCCAAACACTGTTACGAAAGCGCATATCGCCGTTATGAACCAAGACCCTATCGTATTTGCCTGTGCAAATCCAATACCTGAAATATGGCCGCATGAAGCAAAAGAGGCCGGTGCGTTTATCGTCGCTACCGGACGCGGAGACTTTCCCAATCAAATTAACAACTCCGTTTGCTTCCCCGGTATTTTAAAAGGGGCATTGCTGGTCCGTGCACGAAAAATTTCCGACACCATGGCCATCCGCTGCGCCCATTCCATTGCCGACTACTCAGCAAAAAAGGGAATAAGCCCTGAAAACATCGTCGTAAAGATGGATGACCCCGAAGTTTTCGCAATTGAAGCGGCCGATGTTGCAATGCAGGCAATCAAAGAAGGCCATGCCCGCATTACACTCACCTGGGAGGAAGTGTACAACCGCGCCAAAGCGGACATTGCCGAAAGCCGCGCCCTTACCCATCATCTTATGGACAACGGGTTTATCAAGGAGCCGCCGCAAGAGTTTTTCACGCAAGCCTTAGACTATGCAATCGACATCATAAAGAAACGGCGTACGTAACCTCGTACGATATCGACCTTCCTTTTTAAAATCGCACCAGAATAGCTCGCTTTTAAACATCGTATTTCAAGGTAACCTACGCCTCTTCTCCTATCTCACACCCTTGACATAAATTCATAATGCAGATACTATGCTCGCTAATTATGGTTTTATGCCTATATCTCTATAATTTATAAAGGTATACCAATGAAATTCACCAAATCCTACTTGCAAACGTTATCAACAGATGCACTTTTACAGATTGCTGAAAGTCAAGGTTTTTTTTTATCTGCTGATATTACCCGCCGGTTGATTATCGGTGAGTTACTTGACAATCAGGAAATGGATAGCGATCAAGATTCTGTTGACCCCGACGAAACGGCAGCTCAATCCGATACTATCACCCTACCTCAAAGCTATAATGTTACACAAATACAGGTACTTTTGCGTAATCCTATGTGGTTTTTTGCATTTTGGGATTTTCACGAATGTCTATTCACTAAGTTGACCAATGCCAAAAACTTTTCGCACTTTTTTCTTCGCATTCATGCACTCAAATCAACAACTGCATCTGAGAGCAGCGAGTATGCCTCCGCGCCCTGCAGCGAGGTATGTTGTACTCAAAAAGTATTGCAGCCGACTTTAGATGAGGACCGCAAGGTAATAAACCCTCTGCGGGGATCAATAAATATGTGCTCGTTTGATCATTTTGATGTAGAGATTCCAAACCACGAGCGCAAACGATACGTGTACATCGCCTTCGATGCTCACTTTCATCGCACTGACCTCATGGTGTGCTTTAATGACGGCAGCGAGCAGCTGCTCGCTCAATCCAATATTATAGAAATGCACCGCACCATTATTCCGCAGCGCTTATGTATTTCGCAAAATAATACCAATAAGATCATGAGCTTATCAGGGCTGCTCAGCTTAAAAAAATCTCACTTTCAAAATTACCGTCAAGCGTTTTAACAAGTTCCCCAAACGTAAGTGCACTGGCTATGAGCTTGCGTTTTTATAGACGGCCGCATATAATAGACCTGTTTGCCAAGGAGGTACTATGACAGATAAAAAATTATTCACTTCGGAATCAGTAGGCGAAGGCCATCCTGATAAACTATGCGACCAAATCTCAGATGCTATCCTAGACGCCTGTCTTCGTGATGATCCGGCAAGTCATGTAGCCTGCGAAACGTTTGCATCCACAGCGCTGATACTCATCGGCGGTGAGATTACCACCACGACTTTTGTAGACGTACAAAAAATTGCACGCGAGATTGCGCGCGACATCGGGTATACCGATTCCGATTTTGGACTAGACTGTAATTCAATGGCCGTATTGAATATGATACATGCGCAATCGCCTGATATTGCACAAGGGGTCAATGGAGAAGGCCTTGCGGAGTACCAAAATCAAATGGGCGCCGGAGACCAAGGGATGATGTTCGGCTACGCATGCACAGAAACACCGGAGCTTATGCCGGCTCCCATCATGTATGCGCATACCCTATTACAAAAAGCTGCTGAAATGCGTAAGTCCAAAAAAATTCCATGGCTAAGGCCGGACGCCAAAAGCCAAGTAACGATAGCATACGAAAATGGAGCGCCAAAGCATATTGATACGGTTGTATTGTCCCATCAGCATGATCCATCGGTAAGCTATGAGCAGCTCAAAGCGACCATTATTAACGATATTATCCATCCGGTGCTTGAATCAACTGGCTTACTTGACTCAAAAACCAAATTTTTTATTAACCCTACCGGCCGCTTTGTCATAGGGGGGCCATTCGGCGATACCGGTTTAACAGGGCGAAAGATTATTGTCGACACCTACGGCGGTATGGGACGGCACGGTGGCGGTGCTTTTTCAGGCAAAGATCCCACAAAAGTTGACCGATCGGCCGCGTATATGGCACGCTATATTGCAAAAAATATCGTTGCGGCCGGTCTTGCAACACGCTGCGAGCTACAATTATCCTACGCAATTGGCGTACCGTTTCCCGTTTCCGTTCGAGTGGACACCTTCGGTACCGCCGCCATTGCCGAAGAAAAAATAGAAAAAGCGCTTTCGTCTATTTTTGATTTAAGCCCCGCAGGTATTATAAAAACGCTTGACCTGCGCCGTCCGATATACCAGGCAACCGCCGCATATGGCCATTTCGGTAGAGCTGAATTCCCGTGGGAAAAAACCGATAAAGTTGCAGCGTTAAAACAAGCGGTCAGCGTAGTGTAATCCACTTTCTCAGCGAAATACCGGTTTGTTACTACCTATATGGCTCACGCAGGCATCACGGCTGCGGTATTGTTTCCAAGAGCTTTTTAATAATCTCATCCGCGTTCACCCCATCGGCTACTGCTTCATACGACAGCTTTAACCGATGGCGCAGCACAGGATAAGCCATCGCTTTTACATCTTCAGGTAGCACATAAGTTCTTTCGTGCAAAAAAGCACGTATTTTAACCGTTTTATACAATGCGATGCTCGCACGAGGAGATGCTCCTACCGTAATGTAGCTAAGATAGCTACCACGGTACACTTCGCTCTGTTTTTCTGCCAAAGGCCGTGTCGCAGCCACAAGCGATACAATATATCGCTGTATCTCTTCGCAGCACTGCACTGCATCAACAATTTTTCTTAAACCAGCAAGTATATCGATTGAAATAACAGGAGAGGCGATAGGCTGTTTGTTCTTATACGCAGTTGTAATAGCAGAGCTTTTCATCATAATAGTGATCTCATCATTAATAGAGGGATAGGGGACAAAAAGCTTAAATAAAAACCTATCGAGTTCAGCTTCAGGTAATAAATAGGTACCTTCCTGTTCGATAGGGTTTTGCGTTGCAAGCACAAAAAAAGGCTGAGGTAGCGTATAGCTCGTCTCCCCGATGGTAACTTGCCCTTCTGCCATTGCCTCAAGCAAGGCAGACTGCACTTTAGCCGGCGAGCGGTTAATTTCATCTGCGAGGATAATATTTGCAAAAACAGGGCCCTTCCGCACTGAAAACTGGTACGTGTTTGGTTCAAAGATGAGTGTACCGGTTAAATCTGCCGGCAGTAAATCAGGAGTAAATTGAATACGCTTAAATTGTAAACCGGAAAGTTCAGCGAATGTCCGTACGGTTAACGTTTTTGCAAGGCCCGGCACACCTTCCAGTAATACGTGACCAGCAGCGATATACGCAATTAAAATATCTTCAATAAGGCGTTCCTGCCCAACAATGGAGTGCGCCATTTGTTGTTTAAACAGCGTAAGAAACTGTTTTGCATTACTTTGCAGATTTTCCATAGGGTAATTGTACGAATATTCCCGCTCGTTTGCAAGAGCTTAAAAAATCAGTACGGCTGTGTAAGTGTCGTCTTTTTAGAGCAATAGTACCCCTGCGATGCCGCCTGCGATAATAAAAAAGAAGGGGTGCACCCGTTTTGCACAACCTTGTATAACAAGAAAGAGGCACAAAAGGCCGAAAGCCGTCCAATTGCACAAATCATACCAGTGATAAGACTGATAAAACTGCGGCAGCGTGAAAACAGCAAGCAGCAATACATTCCATGCAGCTGCAGCAATCATGCCAGAAGCTCCCGCACGCAAACCGTACATACTATATCGAACGGGCTTTGCATGTTGTAACGATGTAGCAAAGTGAGCAATCAAGGTAATAACAACTAGGGAAGGAAACACAATACCGGCGGAAAGCACAATGCTTCCCACTACGCCATAGAGTTCATAGCCAATATAGGTTGCCATATTGATTCCGATAGGTCCCGGTGTTGATTCTGACACCGCAATCATTTCGATAAATTTTTCAGAACTAATAAGAGAACGAGAAAGCAGTTCTTGCTGCATAAGCGTAATGGAAACCAAGCCACCTCCTATCGTAGAGGCACCTATATACATAAAAAGCAAAAAAAGGCCTAGTAAGCTCATCCTTATGTTCCCTATGCCAGCAATACCATAAATACTTGTATCTATAGAGCACTATTTGAAAAAATAGCGCACAAAACAACTTGCGCAAACAGTAATAAATATGCTAGTATGCTTCATGTCACTAAAGCGTAAAAAGAGCAAGTGTGCGATGATAATCTACAAGCGAAAAAAGGTTGTTCCCATGCAGTATGGAAACAACCCTTCCGTCAAACGAATGTACTAGCGCAACAAAGACATAACGTTTTGTGTCTGTTGATTGGCTTGCGCGAGCATTGCCGTACCGGATTGTGCGAGAATCTGGTTTTTGGTGAATTCTACCATTTCTTTGGCCATATCAGCATCACGTATGCGTGATTCTGACGCTTGTAGATTTTCTGCTGCAATATTGACACCCGCAACAGTCTTTTCAAGTCTGTTCTGATAAGCACCGAGATCAGCACGTTGTTTGTTGATCTTCTTGATAGCTTCATCAAGGGTACCAATTGAGCGGTTTGCTGTTTCCGGTGTGTCAAGTTTGATGATTGTCTCATCACCAACGTCTCGAACGCCCAGTGCCTTTGCAGTCATTGTGCTTACATATGCACGGATTCTCTGATCCATGTTTGCACCAACATGGAACCACATAGAAGCTGTAACAGTGTTTTCGCCTGTTTCACGGGCAAAACGGCCGGTTAACATATTCATACCATTGAACTGTGCATGACTTGCAATGCGGTCAACTTCAGCAACGAGCTGAGAAACTTCGATTTGGATGTATAAGCGGTCTTCTGCAGTGTAAATACCGTTTGAAGACTGCACACCCAATTCACGAATCCGCTGCATAACTTCTGTCGTTTCCTGTAAATAGCCTTCAGCAACTTGGATAAAAGAGATGCCGTTTTGTGCGTTGGCACTCGCTTGATTCAAGCCGCGTATTTGACTGCGTAATTTCTCGGAAACTGCTAATCCAGAAGCGTCATCACCAGCACGGTTAATACGTAAACCAGATGAAAGCTTTTCGATGTTTTTTTGAGTTACCATATTGGTTTGTCCAAGGGTTCTCTGTGCAAACATAGCACTCATGTTGTGATTAATGATCATATTGCTACTCCTTCGGCGATTTTTGATGGATGCCATTCTCGTATCCATCACGGCATCCCTGCCGATATGTCAATAATTAGTTGTAGATCCTCTGTTATCCGGTACAGAAGACGTACAGGTGAGAAAGTAACACTCTATCTCACGTGCTCTTTTTATGTATCGGTGAAATGCTAAAAACCTTAATAGAAAAAAACAAAAAGAACTGCTAGGCCGCGCTAAAAACTTTATTGGATTTTTAAAGCTGCCCACCAAGTTTTTCATAAGTCATTGGTATATAAAGACTTATGAAAAACCTTGCAAATTAAAATCAAGAAAAATCTCGAAAAACTGAAGTTTTTCGAGATTGCTTCAAGTGAGATTTTTAGAGGTTCTCCGCTAAATTAAGCTGCACGTATAAAAAAAGGTGATAGTCAAAGCGCAGCTAAAGGAGAGAATAAAGGCCGCCCCATGACTATCACCAACATAGTTATTTTTAAATAGGAGAACGCAATTTAATGTATCAAGCTTTCATAAATATTTTTTAAATTATAGGTCATTCTATCCAGATATGATAAACCATCTTCTGCAGTTTCAATAGTGTAAATTGTTTTAACCGCCGTCCCCGCTTCTTTCGCAAGCGTTTGAGCTACTTCGTGGTTAGCCACTTTTTCAGCAAAGACGGTTGTAATATGCTGTTCTTTACAGAAATCGGTTAATTTTGCAAGCTGCTGAGCAGTAGGTTCATGCGAAGCAAAAACATCTAAAACGCTTTTCTGGTACAGCCCAAAATCACGGCAAAAATAACTGAACGCAGCGTGGCTTGTAACGAAAGTTTTACGTTGCGCTAAGGCAAATTTTTGCTGATAGTCTGAAAAAAGGCTATCAGCTTCCTTAATAAAGGCAGCAGCATTCGCTTCGTAAAAATCTTTATTTGCAGGATCTATTTCCGATAAGCCGATGCTGATATTATAGACCATGACCTTAGCAGCATGTAAACTAAGCCACGCATGCGGATCATATTCGCCGTGATCATGCCCACAGGAGCCGTCGCAGTCTTCATGGCCATGCTCGAATACCGCAACCTGTATGGGATCAATGCCCTGCGTTACACAAATTTTGCGTAAATTAGGATTCTCCCCCGCTTCCAGTGCTTTATCAAGCCAATGTTCCATCCCTAAGCCATTATACACAATGGCTTTAGCTTGCTTTAAAAAAGCTAAATTGCCAGCTTTTGGTTCAAAATCGTGCGCTTCCACCCCAGGCGGAATAATAGTATGAATGTAGACTTTATCCTTGCCTACTACCTGCGTTAACTCTTTCATTGCGTCAAACGTAACAGCAACGGCAACTTTCCCCTCAGGAACCTGTTCCTCAGACCGTCCGCCTGCAAACGCATAAAAATTACAAACAACGTATGCCATACAGAGCATCACAACTTTTTGCCACACTTTTTTCATAATAAAAGGGCCTCCTACCCCTGCCCGTCTTGCCATGTGTACAAACGTGATATACCGCTCATACACATGGCCAAAAAACACACAAGCCGAACACGGAAATCAATTTTTGAAAAATGACACCGCAATCGAATGTATTTTATGATGTTTTTATAAAAAAACAGGACGTTTTCCAACATTTTTCTCATATTTTCAACTTTAAAATCTGTGAAAAGGGTAAAAATTGATTTCCCTGCAAGCCGAAAAAAAAAGATTGACTTTTGAAAAAAAATAGTGTTGAATAGAGCGGAAACTATTATCACCAAACCACTTACCAGCAGTGCTGCCTTACTAGCTGCACGCAACACAAACAAAATAAAGGAGCCTCTATATGGTTACACAAAAAGAAATTATAGAAGCGATTGACGTTCTGCGTCCACGCTTGCAAGCAGACGGAGGTGATGCTGAATTTGTATCATTATCAGATGACGGCGTTGTTGCCGTGAGATTAAAAGGCGCGTGCGGATCCTGTCCTATGGCAGTGATGACGCTCAAGCTGGGCATAGAGTCACAGCTGCAAGATGCATTCCCTGACATAAAAGAAGTAATTGCAGTTGAATAACCGCAAAACGCTCAGGCTACAATCAACAATCGTGCCGCGGATCCTCGGGGTATGTTATTCTGATAAAGTAATTGCAGTCAGGCTTTAATACCCTTAGTTACGGCGCAAAGCACCGGAGTATTAAACCATCCGCACGAATAAAAAATTACTTTATTATCAATATTGTCAATAACATAAATAACTATGCTTATATAGCAAAGAAAACAAAAAAAGGGAGCTTATGAATACCACAAAGCGCTTTACGATTAGAAAAAAAATTATTGTTTTATTAACTATACTTGTTTTATCCACAACGGTAGTATTCAGTACCTTATTTCTTACTGATTTTAATCACCTCTTTTCTCATCATATTTATGATGAACTTCAAAATATTGCAGATATAAGTGCAAAAGCAATACACGAAAAAATTAACTGTACTAAAACAGTACTCGAAGTGTTATCCCGTACACCTGAACTGCGGCTAGATAGCTTAACACCGCGGGAAAAAGCGGCAATTATCGACAGAGAACTGTCGTTTCACGAACACTTTATACGCTTCTCATTTACATCGCCTGATGGAATAGGCTATTGTACAGAAGGACCGAGCTTTGATGCTTCGCACTCTGAATGGTTTACCACTGCAATGAGCGGTACTACTTTTGTATCAGAGCCATATTTTGCCATGATGGATAAAAAATTCATCTGTCTGTTTTCTACACCGGTATACGACGGTACCAAGATTATCGGAGTACTCGCAATTGATACTCCCGCTGAAAGCCTTTCCGCACTCGCTACTTCAATAGCGGTAGGGAGCACAGGCTACTGTTCAATGTTCGGACGGGATGGCACGCTCATAGCGGATCCTGATCCCAAAGCGGTAGCAGTACAGGAGAATGCCATAACGCTCGCTAAAAAAGATGCTTCGTTTACCGATATAGGCTCTTTTATTCAAACCTCACTCAATGCCACCATCAATACACAACTGTGCCGCTATAAGGGCACAGATTATGCCATAGCTTCGGCCATAATTCCTACCAGTAACTGGTTATTTACCGTACGGATACCACAAACAGAATTTTTTTCTCCAATCAAAAGCATGATCAAGCGCGCAGTGTATGCAGTATTCGGTATTTTAATCATTGCATGTATACTCGGTATTTTATTCACACGGAGATTAACGCAATCAGTACGGCACATTACTGCAGCATTAAAAGACATTGCAAAAGGGGAAGGCGATTTAACAGTAACACTTTCGGTAATCGGTAATGATGAGATTACGGATATAGCCTACTACTTTAATGAAACTATCAAAAAAATCCGGCTTGTTATCAGCGCAGTGATGCAAAGTGTAGACACTATGCAAGGAGCAGGTGAAAAACTTGCCGCCAACATGACCGAAACAGCTGCATCAGTACAACAAATTGACACGAACCTGATAGGCGTAAAACAGCAAGCGCTCAAACAGGCTGATAGCCTTACAGAAACACTGGTTACCGTTAACCAAATCCTCCAGACCATTGCAAAGCTGCATGACAGCATTGAAACTCAGGCAACAAGCGTGACGCAATCCTTCAAAGCTATTGAGAGCATGGTCGCCGATACCACTGAGATTACTCAAACGCTCGACACAAGTAATGGCGTTGTCCAAGACCTTGCGTCGGCGACAGCTGCCGGTAAAGACACCTTAATCAATTCAAACACTACCACACAAAAAATAGCTGAACAATCCGGCAGTTTATTGGAAGCATCCAATATCATTCAGCATATAGCCCGCCAAACCAACTTACTGGCCATGAACGCAGCGATCGAAGCGGCCCATGCGGGGGAAGCAGGGAAAGGGTTCGCCGTTGTAGCTGACGAAATACGAAAACTTGCAGAAGAATCCAGTGTGCAGGGTAAAAACATTACCGAAACACTAAAAACATTTTCAAGTGAAATTGCCTTGCTTGCCAATTCCTCTAAAACAGTAGAAGAAAAATTTAATACTATTTTTTCACTAGCAGAATATGTTAATACCAGTAGTAATGCTATCACGCTTTCTACCCGGAAGCAGCAGAACGAAAACAACAGCCTACTTGCCACAATGCGCACCATCAATACGGTAACCACAACGGTACAGAGCGATGCACAGGACGTGCTTGACGACAGCAAAAAAATAGCAGATGAAATGCAAAAACTCAATACACTTACTAGTATAGTGAGCGGTAATTTACAAGAGATAGCCGCTGGCGTATCACAAATACGCAATGCGGTAGAAGAAGTGAACGACAGTACGCAGCAAAACAAATGCAGCATTGATAAACTCGTTATTGTAATGAAAAAATTTAAAATATAAAAGGAATAAATAATAAAAAAGCGGTGGTAGAATCCTGCACTCTCAATGAGACCGGCGGGATTCGAACCCACCACCTACTGCTTAGAAGGCAGTTGCTCTATCCTAATGAGCTACGATCTCAAAAAAATCGGGACGGGGGGATTCGAACCCCCGATCTTCTGGTCCCAAACCAGATGCCTTAGCCACTAGGCTACATCCCGTAAAAAACTGTTGCTATTCTAATAAAAATGAAGTATCCTGTCAATAGGGGGTATTATGCAATCTTTTGAGATTACGTTTCAAGATGGAACCAAAAAGAAATTCACAGAACCTATTTCAGCGCGGGGAGTCCTTGCCTACTGTACCAATATAACCAATACTGTCTTTGGTATGAAAGTAAATAATGAGTTAGTTTCTTTAAATAAGATCATTGACGTCCGCTCTTCCATTATGCCGGTGGTAAACGGTACCTATGAAGCATCTGCCATTTACCGCAGAACGCTCTGCCTGCTGCTTGCAACTGCGGCAAAACAGCTCTACCCGCATTTAAGGCTTTTGGTAGGACACAGCTTTGGCTATTCCTATTATTACACTGTTGAAGGACATGATGCGCACAATATTGACCTTAAAGCGATCGAAAAAATCATGCACGAAATGGTTGATGAAGATTTACCCATACAAACAGAATGGATTTCATACGAACAAGCCCTTGAATTGTTTTCAAACTCCAACCAACCCGATGCCTTTAAGCTATTATTCTACAATAATAAGCCCAAAATTCTCATTAACCGGCTTGAAGACTATTACGACCTCTATTTTCAACCCCTTATGGATCGCGTCGGTTATTTGAAAGTATTCGACCTTATGGCATACCAAAACGGCTTTTTGCTACGCTTTCCCGCCACTGCTGATACGAACGCCCTGCCCGAATTCCAGGATATTCCGCAATTATTCAAAGTATATAAAGAATACAAAGAATGGGGAAAAATGATCGGCGTCTCATCCGTTGGCGAATTAAATGATTTAATAGAAAACAGGAAAACCAAAGACTACGTAGAAATTACTGAAACATTACAAAATAATAAACTTGCCGGTATTGCAGCGCAAATTAAGCACAAGCAAACCGTAAAAGTTATCCTTATAGCGGGGCCTTCAAGTTCAGGTAAAACCACCACAGCCAAAAAGCTTTCACTGCAATTACGGGTACTTGGCTACGAACCCACTGTCATCAGTCTTGACGATTACTACTTGAGCAGGGAGCAAACCCCACGCGATAAAGACGGTAACTATGATTTTGAATGCCTTGAAGCGCTGGATGTGGCTTTGCTTAATGAGATTCTCCTTAACCTCTTTGCCGGTAAAGAAGTACAGCTGCCGTCGTTTAACTTCAAAACAGGGGAGCGAAGCTATACAGGAAAAAAATTACAGCTGAATGAACGTTCTCTATTAATATTAGAAGGTATTCACGGATTAAACGACAAGCTAACAGCGCAAATTGACCCTGCACTCAAATTCAAAATCTATTTATCGGCACTTACGCAGCTTAATTTGGATGACCACAACCGTATTCCTACATCAGATAACCGCTTACTGCGCCGCATTGTCCGCGATGCACAATTTAGAGGTAGTCCTGCATCAACCACTATTAACATGTGGTCAAAGGTACGCGCTGGTGAAGCCGTACACATTTTCCCCTTCCAAAATACAGCCGATGCAATTTTTAACACTGCTTTGGACTATGAATTATCCGTGCTAAAAATCTATGCTGAACCACTTTTGCGTGCCGTTAAGCCAACTGCATCCGCTTACAGCGAAGCCTCGCGGCTTTTGATTTTTCTTAATAACTTTTTATCCGTTTCTCCGTCTTTTGTACCGGGGCAATCGATTTTACGTGAATTTATCGGTGAAAGTGATTTTTCATACCGCTAACAGTATGAAAAACAGCGTACATTACATCCAAGGTAACCTTCTAAAAACTGTCGGCTTTTAGAGGGGCCCTATTTTTTAAAGGAGCATCACATGAAAATGAATAGCGTAGTTATTAGAACTGATAACATGGAAAAGTCATTAGCGTTTTATGAGAAAATCATTGGACTCACCTTTGAAAGCATGATATCGGCAGCACCCGGCAAACGAATTGCTTTCTTATACGATTCACAATCAGGCAATCGACTTGAGATTATTCAAAACGAACAGTTTAAACAAAAACCGGTCCATTCTGTGTCGCTTACCTTTATTGTCGATCAAATAGGAGAAACCGAAAAATACTTACAGTCTAAGGGTGTTCCTATTACTATGATGCCGAGAACGGTAAAAGACGGCAAAAAAATGCTTACAGCCACAGATCCCAATGGGGTTGAAATTGATTTTATTGAACTAAAACGAGCTCAATAATGGCATTGACCTTTGAAAAACTCAGCGTAGACGAACGGCTTTCCAAAGTAGACGCCGCTCCTGACTATACGGTTGACCGCACCATACTCGCTGATTTTGCAGCGCAGGCTTTTGTGCGACTGTCGTTTACCTTTCCGGAAAGTCATTTGGAGCACTTGGTATCTGCTGCCTGCGCAGCCGATTCTTCAAAAAACGATCGGCTGGTTGCCTGCACACTACTTGAAAATGCAGTTATTGCAGCAAAAGGCTCGTTACCGCTGTGTCAAGATACCGGCGTTGCGCAGCTTATCGCCTGGAAGGATAGCGCTTTACACACAATCAGCAAGGGATATGAGCCCCTTTTTGCCTCCGATACCGAAGCGCTTTCATTTGGTATCGGGCAAGCGTATCAAAAACACAACCTACGGTTCTCGATCAACACGCCGCTTTCGCTTTTTGAAGAACGCAATTCCAAAACCAATCTCCCCGCCTGTATTGATATTTTCAGCACTGAATGCCCGCCTGATAAAAAACCGTCATACCGGTTTTTATGCTGCGCAAAAGGGGGCGGTTCCTCCAATAAAACCGATTTTACCTGCGCAACCAAGGCGCTCTTGAATGAGAAAGCCTTTGAGCAATTCCTAAAAACCAAAATTGCTGCACTGGGAACCGCCGCTTGCCCGCCTTACACAATTGCAGTGGTCATAGGCGGCCTCAGCCCCGAACAGAACCTCCTCACGCTGAAATTGGCAACAACCGGCTATTGGGAGGCAATAACGCACTTAAAACAAAAGAGCGCCCAGTCTATCTGCTGGACAGATACGGTAGGCGGTGTAAAACCGCTCCGCTGTACCGAGTGGGAGCCCCGCATCCTCGAACTTGCACGGGGAACAGGCTTGGGCGCCCAATTCGGCGGCACTCAGCTTGCAGTCCATGCCGAAGTGTACCGCTTGCCGCGACACGGCGCAAGCTGCTTTGCCTCGATAGGGGTATCGTGCAATGCACATCGTAATGTATTAGGGTACATTTCGCACGAAGGCGCGTTTTTGCAGCAAACAGTTGCCGCTCCTTCCCCCTTTTTAGCGAAATCGCGGCAGACGCATCCGGCAAAAGAGGCAGAACAGCCCAACTTACGCACGCAAGATGAAAAACCGGTACCGATTACCCTTACTTCCGTACAAGAGGTGCGCACCAAGCTGTCCCGCTATACCGTTGGACCGGCCTTTACCTTTTCAGGCAAGATACTGGTTGCACGAGACGCTGCCCATGCCCGCTGGAAAGCCCTTCTGGAACAAGGCACGCCGCTACCCGATTACACCACACAATACCCGATCTTATATGCGGGGCCGGCCCAAACCCCTGCCGGAGCGGTTATCGGCAGCTTCGGGCCTACCACTGCCAACCGCATGGACCCCTACGCCGAAGACCTGATGAGTAGGGGTGCTGCCCTCATTACGATTGCAAAAGGCAATAGGTCTGCCCTATGGACTGCAGCGTGCAAAAAGTACGGCGGGTTCTACTTTGGAACGGTAGGAGGAGCAGCCGCGCTCATTGCAGAAAAAAACATCACCACCCACCGGGTGCTTGATTACCCCGACTTAGGCATGGAGGCAGTACAGCTTATCACGGTGCGCGATTTGCCCGTGTTCTTACTTATCGATGATACAGGCAATGATTTCTATTCTTCCCTGTCATAGATATAGTCACGGGCTTGGCTTAGCGCTCAGCCAAGCCC
>JBQNBR010000010.1:0-36111 GCA_052169815.1 Treponema sp. | reverse complement strand
ACCTGTTTGATAACTGTGTTGTCGAACAAGTTTAATAAATAAAACGATGGAGGTTACCTTATGGCAGTGCCGAGAGCGAAAACATCAAAAGCACGTACACGCCGGCGTAGAGGAATAAATATGCGGTTGACCGCTCCTCATTTAGTAGAATGCTCGAACTGTGGAAACTTGGTGTTATCTCATCATGTCTGTTCTAAATGCGGATTTTATCACGGACGGCAAGTCGTCAATCCAGATACATTACATTAAGCGAGGTCTTACATTATGGATGAAGTATTTTCCAAAGTACAAAAGCTCATTGCAGAAAAGCTTGAGATAGAGTTGGATAAAATTACCCTTGATTCTTCATTTCGCCAGGATCTTGGTGCTGACAGTTTAGATACCTATGAGCTCGTCTATGCAATCGAAGAAGAAATGGGCGTGAAAATCCCTGATTCAAAAGTTACGGAATTTGAAACAGTGAAAGATGCGTGTGAGTTTATCCAATCGCAATCCAAATAGTCTATGAAAACGAGCCTGTTCTTGCTTCCTTTTCGGAGCACTTTAGAAAAATCACGGAAGCAAGAACTGCTTAATTTTCAGGGAAAAATAGGTTGTACGTTTAAAAATCTTACCTTACTTGATCTTGCCTTTCATCACCGTTCTTTTTCAAATGAGCATGTAGAAATTCCCACTAATAACGAGCGGCTTGAATTTATCGGTGATTCTATCTTGGGCATGATTACCGCTGTTACTCTCTATACATTATACCCTGATAAACCGGAAGGAGATTTAGCAAAAATCAAGGCGGCGGTGGTTTGTGAGGATACGCTATCTGCTATTGCTCGTGAACTTACAATCGATAAATATTTAGTGCTTGGGCATGGGGAGGAGCTTTCTGGCGGCAGAAAAAAAAAGGCGCTGTTAGCTGATGCTTTCGAAGCGCTTGTTGGTGCTTTGTATCTTGATTCAGGCTTTAAAGCGGTAAATAGCTTTGTTTCCCGTATTATTCAGCCGCACATCCTGTTAGTAGCGGAAAATAAGCACCAACATCGGGATTACAAATCCCTTCTGCAAGAATATGCACAAAAAAAGTACAAAATAATTCCAAAATACATACTTATGGGCACAAGCGGGCCGGATCATCAGCGTACGTTCTCAATAAAAGTTATCATTAAAGAGCAGCAATACGGCCCTGCATCCGGCAAAAGTAAAAAAGAAGCGGAACAAGCTGCGGCAGAATTAGCATGGCACACCTTGCATCCTGCTGGCGGTATGAGCGATTAGCGATTAATAGTAAAGTTACAAGGTCCCCCGTTCCGTGGTATTTGCTTTGGCTTCCTTGACTACAGTCCCGTTCAGCGCTATTCTTTACTACGGATAGTCTGATCGCTATAACTCACACTAAGGAATGGCTATGGCAGAAGTATGCTATTTAGCAAAAATCGGAGAAATAAACTTAAAAAAAGGCAACTTAAAAGAATTCGAACACCGGTTGGCTCAAAACTTTAGGAATTATTTTTCTTCTCCCGTACCGAAAGTACAGGTACGTGCAGGCAGAATGTATATACAAGCTGATGAAACCCTTTCGCCGCGCATAGAAGCAGCGCTCTCCCTGTTGATCGGCATTACCGGCTGGGCGCGGGCAACCACTACAGAAAAAAACATGCCAGCCATCATGCAGGCAGCAGCAGCACAGGGACGTGCGCTGCAAGCGCAAGGGATCCATACCTTTAAAATTGAAGCGCGGCGAGCTGATAAGCAATTTCCCCTCACCTCATACGAAATTGCTCGGGAAGCAGGTGCAGCGGTTTATGCAGAAGGTGTATTAACCGTTGATGTACACCACCCCGATGCAGTGATCCGCATTGAAGTACGTGAAAAAGCGGTTTTTATCTACGGCTTCGAGCACCAAGGCCGGCGCGGGCTCCCCTGTGGCTGTTCAGGGCGGGCGCTCCTTTTGCTCTCAGGTGGTATTGACTCCCCTGTTGCTGGATTTAAAATGCTCTTCCGTGGTATGAAAGTTGACTGCATTTATTTTCACTCATACCCCTATACCTCAAAAGAGGCGGAAGAAAAAGTGATAGCGCTTGCACGCATCCTCGCCCGCTACGGCTTAGGCTGTTATCTGACTACCATCCCTTTTACGCAAGTTCAGCAGCAGATCAAGGCGAGTGCTCCGGAAGCGTATCTCACACTCATGCTGCGGATGTGCATGATGCGCGTTGCTGCTCTCCATGCGCAAAAAATAAATGCACAGTGTCTCGTTACTGGCGAAAGCCTTGCGCAAGTTGCAAGTCAAACCATTGAAAACATCAGTATTACCGATAGCTGCTCCGATGTACCCGTTATGCGCCCGCTTATTGGCTTAGATAAGGAAGAAATTATCCAATGCGCGCGTGCAATCGGCACCTACGAGACGTCTATCTTACCGTACGAGGACTGTTGCGTGCTTTTCTCCCCGAAACATCCGGTATTGCATACGAAAAAGAGCGATGCTGACGCTATCTATGAGCGCATGCACATTGAACCGCTCTTACATGAGGCCCTGGCGCAGGGAACCACCCACAGGCTTCCCCTTTCGCTTTAAACCGTACATACGAGGGGCTTACACAATGCATATCAACATACACGCTGCTCATATACACGGCACGATCGCCATTCCGCCGTCAAAAAGTCACACGCTGCGCGCTTTGATTGCCGCATCGCTGGCTCACGGGGTATCCTCCATTGCCTCGCCGCTTTACAGTGCAGACACTGCGAGCGCTCTACAGGTGCTGCGTACGCTGGGGGTGCGTATCACCGAAGACGGAACCAATCCGGTACACCTCACAATCGATCCGCCACATAACAGATACTTTTTTCAAACCGGCAGTATGGTTCCTACTGAGCTTAACCTTGGTAATTCAGGTTCACTGTTATACTTTCTTGGTACACTGCTTGCTGTTTCAACCTCGCCGTTTTGTCTTACTGGCGATTGCTCTTTGCAAGGGAGGCCGGTACATCCGCTCATCCAAATATATCGGCAAGGTGGTGTAGCGTATCAGGCGTGCCAAACGGCTCTCGATAGATATTGCCCTCCGCTTTCGTTGCAAGGGCCACTGCAAGCGCAGGATTTTCACATTGAAGGGCCGTTTTCTCAAGCAGTTACCGGTCTCCTTTTCGCGCTGCCTCTTTTAAAGGGGACAAGCCGTATCTTCTTGCATAATGCGGGAGAACTTCCCTATATCCGTATGACCTGTGAATGGCTTAAAACAAGTGGTATACGCTTTCATGCTACTTGCGATGATACCTCTTTTGCCATCACTGGCATGCAGCGCTATCAGCCCTTTAACACACGCATCGGCGGGGATTGGTCTTCTGCGGCATTCCCGCTTGCCGCCGCATTGGTGTGTAATAGCGCCCTCACGCTGCAAAACCTTGACCGCTGCGATACACAAGGCGATTCACGCATCCTCGACATCGTACAGCACATGGGGGCCGCTATCCAGTACTCAGCAGCCGTGCACACCGTGACCATTTTGCCTACTGCCGATACCTTAAAGGGATGTGCAATCAACTGTGCCGATATTCCCGATGCCGTGCCTGCCCTTGCCGCTCTTGCCGCTTTTGCACAAGGAAACACCGTTTTGCATCATGCAGGGGGGTGCCGGTTTAAAGAATGCGATCGGCTGCACGTAATTGCGCAAGAGGTAGCTGCGTTTGGTATCGATATTATTGAAGGAAAAGATTGGCTGTGCATCAAAGGGCAGGGCGGAGCTAATCTGCATCCGGCGCAGGTACAAAGCCATGACGACCACCGCATTGCGATGATGCTCGTGGTTATTGCCTGCGGTATAGCCGCACGGCAACAGTCGGCATGCTCAAGCTGCGTGCAAGACACTGAATGCATACAAGTATCGTACCCTTCGTTTATCGAAGATTTTAAATCGATAGGAGTAGATTGCTCATTACAACAATGAAAGATGCTGATGAGGGTTATTTTTGAAAGGCTTTCGGCAATATAAATCAAGCGGATTGGATAAAAGCTTCCATTGTAGCATAAAGGGTAAAATTCGCAAATCCTGGTGAAACATGCGCATCTATTGCGTTTTTGGTAAGAACAAACCTGCGACGGCACATCCAATGAGTTCTTTCCTCATAAAGAGAACTCCTTCGTTAAAAGAACGCGGCAAGATAAAAGATTTAAAAAGAAATGCCAAGCTCATACCCTATAATGTTTAGGGCACTATAAAAATGCCCGCTTTACTGATGGCAGTCGTGGCTCTGAGAATTCTAGTATTTACAATCACAAAAATGAACGATATAATTAGAGTATAAAAGGACGTTTTACCTATGGAGACAAATGCATATCAGCCGCAGATTGGAGATTGGCGGGATGTATCGAACCGAAAAATCGGTTTAGGGTTTCAACTAACGCTTGCAATTGCGAGCGTGCTTTTTACGGTTTTTACCGCTAAGGCTGTATATGATGGTTCTTCTGACTACAGGAATAAATTTGCTGAACATGCTACGAAAATAACAGAAGAAAGCAAGCTGATGGCAGCGAGCATAGAGGAGCTTTTTTCTTCTGCATACCAAACGTACCGCGATTGGGATGGCGTTGTACAGGAGGAGCTTAAGATAGCGCCTGAATTGCGGAATCGCGACCGTTAAAGGCGCATATTCAGAATTTTTTGGATAGAAACGCCGGTCTTGCTAGTATGGGGCTTATTTTCGAACCGAATGCGTTTGATGGAAAAGATGCGCTCTTTGCAAACGACGGTTTCTACGGCCCTGACGGCAGGTTCAGCTTATATACGCAAAAATTAACGGCGGGGATCACCGTACGGATGGTAGATGAACTGTATGATGGCAAAGAGGATGCATGGTATGTCGAACCGATGAAGCATTTGAAACCGGTTGTTATTCCCCCATTCGAGTTTGATGGAAAAATTCTGGTTACGCTGGCGGCTCCGATTTTCTTCGATGGAAAGCCGATCGGCGTCTATTGTCCCAATCTCGATGTTACGGCTATTCAGAAAACTTCCGAACGGTATCCTGGTACGTCAAAAGATAACTTTAAGGTGTTATGCACGGCAAATGGAACTATTATAGCGAATGGAATGGATGCCTCGCAGGTACTTAAAAATCAATTTGACGCTGCGCCGGATTTTAAAGCGCTGTTTGCTCGCCTGCAGCAGGGCGAGGTGATTGAGCAAACGCGGGTGGCGAAGCTTTCAGGCCTGCAATCTCAGGTTGTTTTTGTACCTGTTGTGCTCAAAGGTATTGATGAAAAGTGGGCGTTTATTTCTGTAACGGCGCGCGCAAAGATTACCGCTGCGGCGTGGAGAGCGCTTAGGGTAACGATCATACAATACGCGCTGATTTTGATTGCAATTATTGCACTGCTTGATATCCTTGTCAGGATAATTGTGAGTAAGCCGCTCAAAACGGTTAGCAGTTTACTGAAAGAGATTTCGCAAGGAGGCGGAGACCTCACCGTCCGATTACCGGTGAAGGGCCGCACCGAAATTACCGATCTTTCGCGATACTTTAATGAAACGTTCGAAAAAATTGGGGCTGCGGTTCGGGCGGTCGGCGGAAATGCCAAAGTAATGGAGAATGTCGGCGAGGATTTAAGCGCCAGTGCCATTGAAACGGCAAGTGCTATTCGGCAAATTAACTTGCGTATTGAAGATGTCAAAAAGCAAATTACCAGCCATGCCTCAAGCGTTGGGGCTGTTGGTGCTTCGCTGCAAGTAATGAAGGGGACTATTGAAAAACTCGATGGACATATCAAAACACAGTCGCAGACAATCGGCTTATCTTCGTCCGAAATTGCCGGATTGGTTTCGAATGTAAAGACTGTAGCGGATGTCATTGAAAATAACCTCAAAACGCTGGAGGCGCTCAATGCTGCGACCGATCAGGGAAAGAAAGTCGTTACGGAAACAGTTGATTTGAGTAAGGCGGTCGACGACGGTTCGGAAGTGCTACTTGACACCAGTGTGGTTATTCAAAATATTGCAGCGCAAACCAACCTTTTAGCAATGAACGCGGCGATTGAGGCCGCTCATGCTGGAGAGGCGGGCAAAGGCTTCGCCGTTGTTGCAAGCGAAATCCGCAAACTTGCCGAAGAGTCGAACACGCATGGAAAACATATCACTTCAATTCTGAAAGAGCTTAAAGAAAAATAACGAAGGTTAATGAGTCGGCGGTACTGATTGCAAATCAATTTGATGGTATTTCCAGTTTAGTTGAAACCACGAAAGGGCAAGAACATAACATTATGTAGGTTATGCATCAGCAAAATTCTGGCAGCGGGCGTATTATGACCGCGATGGAAACAATCGGCGAGGTGACCAGCAATGTACGGCGAAATTCTCAGGAAATGCTGAGCAACAGCAATTTGGTATCTGAGGAGATGGAACGGCTGAGGAAGATGTCCAATGACATTGCGGATAACGTGAGCGAGATGGCTGCCGGTGCACTACAGATAAATAACGCTGTAGACGAGGTAACCGAGATTGCACAAAAAAATAAAGCGAGCATTGAAAATCTTTCTGTAGAAGTGAGCAAGTTTAAAGTAAACACAGGGAGGCACCGTGATATTAAAACTGATCGCACCTTTGCAAAGCAAACGATAGACTTCACGCTCACGATAAAGACGCACAAAGATTGGAAGAGAAAACTGCATGCTGCAATTATCGACCGGGCGCAGGTGAATGCTGACGAGATCGGGTGTGATAATTGCTGTGCATTTGGCAAATGGCTGTACGGAGAGGCGAAGGAACAGTATGCTGCGCTTTCAAGTTATAAAAATTGTGTGGAGCAACACAAGAAATTCCATCAAGAAGCGGGAAAAGTCGCTGTATTGATAAATGCGGGAAAGTTCAATGAGGCCGAAGCGTTGCTGCGTCCGGGTGCCCTGTACAATGTTGCGTCGAGCGCTGTAGAAGTCGCTGCTACCGCCTTAAAGAATGAAGTTGGATTATAAATCTTTCGTTTGTCATTTGCAATCATGTTGGGCGTTCCGATTTCCGCGTATGCAAGCAGCCGCAGGAGGGTTGTTGCATACGCGGAAACCGTCGGGCTTTACGCTTGTATCTTTTTCTTGCGTTTGTCAAAACAAGCAGCGCTTCTCCTCGCGTCGAAGGCTGCGGCTGAGGTCGTCCAGCAAGAAAAAGGATACCGCTGCAATCCCTAACGCTGTCCAAGAATTGACATCCGTGTCAATTCTTGGACGCGAGTTTTGAGCAAAGCTCAAAACATCGCTTTTACTCGGAACCAGCAACATCCATGTTGCTTCTGAATGTACATCCTTGTACATTGGTTGATGGCGAATTTTGGCACAGCCAAAATATCGCTGCTGCTATAACCAACGCCATCCGTGGCGGTGGTGAACGTCGAGTTTGCGCAAGGCCGCCACGGAGGGCAGTTTAATAAAAAAGCAACGACGTTTTACAAAAATCATATTTTTGTAAAACTCGCAAGTCAATTTACAACACGGATGAGCGTAAATTGACGTTTATCGCTTATTAACGTATGCGCGTTCCGCGCATAAATGCAGCAGTTTCCAAAGTTCACACTTTGTTCAACTGTTGCATTTTAAGGTGCGGTTTAGAACATCGCATTTCAAGGTAACCTGTTCCGAAATGGAAGTTTCCGCACCAGGTTTAATTGCTTGAAACTACTCAGTACTTTCGTGTTACCCCGTATGCTCAAGAAGCGGCAGTGAAATCCAAGCCGATAAGATAGGTTTCAACGCTCTTACTTCTACACGCTTCCGGTTTAAACGCGCGGGCAGTGGTAAAAAGCTGCCGCATCTGCTTGAGGTAGCTGTGCTCTGCGCCCCCTTGAAATATTTTTACGGCAAAATTACCGTGAGCGCTTAATTGACTTTGCGCATAGTAGAGCGCCATTTCCACAAGGGCGGCTGAACGGGCGGTATCTACGGTTTTATTGCCGGTGGTAGCGGGCGCTGCATCGCAGATCACTGCCTGATACGGGCCGTGGGCGCTCACTTGCCGGAGGATTGCGGCAGAGAGTAAGTCGCCTTGAATAAACGAAAGCCTCGGATCTTGAATGGTTTCAGCAAGCGGCTGTAAGTCTACAGCGCATATCCGCCCTTGCGCAGATAAAAAACGTAAGGCGTAGCTTGTCCAGCTGCCGGGGGCCGCGCCTAAGTCGAGTACGCAGCTGTGCTTATGCAATAAGGTGAACTTTTTTTGCATTTCTTCTAATTTGTAGACGGAGCGGGCAGGATAGCCTTCAGCAAAAGCCTTCCGCGACCAAAAGTCCGGTTTTTCATAGGTGTTTCTCATTGTTTGTAATCTCTATAGACGGCTTATTGTGCCGTCAGGACACATT
The DNA here is from genome assembly GCA_052169815.1 of Treponema sp. GTDB lineage: Bacteria > Spirochaetota > Spirochaetia > Treponematales > Treponemataceae > Treponema. Next base: position 27,780 of record JBQNBR010000010.1, on the reverse strand, counting down.
AAAAAACTTAAGGATAATAAAAGCAAAAACAGCCCCGATAGCGCAGCGAATTACCGTTTTAAAAATAAGTAACTTCCATTTTCTTGTTGACATATATCCCCTTTAGGAGTAAAGTGTATATGAGTGGGAACGCTCTGGGTTAGACCGTTCCCGCTATCCCCGCTAGCAGATTAACTTAATAATCAGTGCTACAAGGATTTGGATGACGCCTGCGATTAGTAGTAGCGATACTTCTCGCAGGTATTTTTTTATCCACTTTTTCACACCTTACTCCTTTTAACAAAGATTTAAACACCGGTGCAACGCACCTGATTGTTATAATTACATATTACCGCAAAAACGGCAATACTTTACTCCCTGTGCCGAAAGAGGAAGGCCTTCCGCGACCAAAAGTCCGGTTTTTCATAGGTGTTTCTCATTGTTTGTAATCTCTTGCCGCTATAGTAAAAAATGTGGTACAACAGCATCATACTTTTTTGGTATGAAAGCAGCAAGCGTGTATCTTGACACAAAGGGTCCGGGGATTGAGCTTTCGCATGAATAAGTTGTGCTAAGTTGTCTTTGACAAGCTGCGCCGGCGTGAGAAGCCATGCTTGTAAAGGCTTTATCCGGAGCGCAGAACTCACTTTGCGGAGGGCTTCCTGTGCATGGTATACGTATGCGCCGAGGCAGCGATAAGAGCTGGACTATGCGAAACGGCAATCACAATTTTCTCTTTAGCAAGTGTTTGCAAGAGCTCGATAATAAGCTGCTCACTTTCCGCATCCAGCGCCGAAGTCGGTTCGTCAAAAATGATGAGCTTTGCGTCTTTTAAAAGCGCCCGTGCAATAGCGATCCGCTGCTTTTGGCCGTATGAAAACGAACCGCTCCCGCCTCCTACCGGCGTGTCATACTGCAATGCACGTTCTTTGATAAACGTGTGTACCCCCGCCTGCACCGCTGCGGCGTATACTTCCTCAAAAGACGCTTTCGGCTTGGCATCCCGTATGTTTTCCAGTACCGTTTTATCAAACAGTTTACAATCCTGCGGGACATACGAAACGGCGCTTCGATTTATCGAATAGCGCGTGCCGCCGGCGTCGGAAAAAAACAGCTGGCCGCATTGGGGAGCATATAAGCCGAGCAAGAGCTTCACAAACGTAGTTTTGCCTGAGCCGCTTTCTCCGGCGATACAGTTAATGCCGCCGATATGCGCTTCGTAGGTAAAATCCTGCAAAACCGGCACCCCGTCTCCGTACCCGAATTGCACGTGTTCCGCGTACAATCCAACCGGCCGATAGTCCTCATACTGTTCTTCCGGCGCTTCTTGCGGCAGTGTTTCAAACGCAAGCAGCCGTTCCATTGCTGCCTGCTCTTCTGCCATCACTTTAAATAATTGAGGAAATTGTTCAAACGGCCAGAGTACCACTGAACTGATTTGAAAGATACCGATAAAACCGCCGATGCTGATTTTTCCGTAATATAGCAGCGCGATACCTGCTCCGTACAGGCTTAACAGCGTAAGATACCCTGAAAAACCGCTGAACGCAAAAAAAAGAGCAGCCATTTTTTCTCTGCAGAGGATATTAGCAGTGCGGGCAGCCATAATACGCCGAAACGAATCGCAATGGGCGCCGTATAAATGGAACAATTCAGTTACCGCAGGGTGCTGCATGCGGTCTTCGGAAAAGGTTTTCAGTTTATCCTCTTCGGCCTGTTGTAATGCGTACTGCTTTCTCATAAGCGGCGCGAAGGAGGTATTGGAGAGCGCACACAGCAGCGACGATACGATCAGCACAATGCCGAAGTATGGAGAAACACCGAATGCAAACCAGAGGCCGCTTCCCAACTGTATCAGCCCAAAGCAGATTTCCCGGACGCTGTAGGTAAAGAACATCGAAGCGGCGCCGATGTCATCGGTTAATTTTGTCATCGTTTCGCCTAAACTGACTGCTTCGGTTTCAGCAAAGGGCGCACGGAGGTACCGCTCAACGTACCGATTCCGTAAGCGTTTGGCGATGGAACCTGACACGGCGGTTCCGGCCGTCATGCGGATATAGTTGCTGCTGTTCCACACGATAATCATTGCAAAGCCGCCTGCAAGCCAGCCCATCGCCGTACGGATAGAGCCCGCTGCAAGCGAATCGACGGCATGTTGATAGCTGACAGCAAGTCCGTACCGCAGATAAGCGGCCGCAGCAGTTGCCGCAAATACCGCACCCAGCAGTAGGCGTGAGCCTTTTGTTGTCTTCCATAATTGGGCGGTGCTCTTCCGTTTCACTGCGGCTCTCCTTTCTGTTCATGGTACAATCGGCCGCTTTCCAGCCGATACACCGTATCTGCTGCTTGGATTAAGGCTTTGCGGTGAGAGATAAAGATAACGGTTCCCTCATAGCGTTGTATCGCCTCCGCAATCCGCTGTTCCGAAACACTATCCAGCGCAGAGGAAGGTTCGTCCATCACCAAAAGCGGGCTGTTTTTTAAAAATGCACGGGCAATGGCAATCCGCTGCGCCTGCCCGCCCGAAAGTTTTTCTTCTTTGCCGCCGGTAAGGGTGGCATATTGTTGCTCTGTTTCCATAATAAACGAATGAGCTCCCGCCCGCCGAGCCGCTTCTATGATCTGCGGAGCTTCGGCTGTCATATCGCCGAATCGGATATTTTCGGCGATGCTGTCCAGAAAAAGCGCACCGGTTTGCGGCACGTAAGCAATCAGGTTCCTTCTATCCCCCTCGTACAGTCTACCGTTATAATAGAACCGTACGGTGCCGTGCTGCGGCTCAAGTAAGCCCAAGAGCATATACGCCAGCGTTGTTTTGCCCGCACCGCTTTCTCCGGCAATACAGATATGAGAACCGTGCGGAATACACAGCTGCAGCCCGTTCAGTACCGGTTTTCGCTCCACAGCGGCGGAGAGCTCCTCCGTACCGGCCGGTTTTTTCGGCGCAGGATGGGCAAACACAATGCCATCAAGTTCAACGGTCAACATTCCGCCCCGTTCGATACTATAGGAACGCTGCGTATCCGTATCAGATTCCTTGTGATCGGGTAAAAACCGTTTTATTCTTTCAAAACACGCTTTGCTGTTCGCTAAGGCCGTAAATTGCTGTAGAAAATTGGAAGCAGGCCATACCATTCCGCCTTCTATGAGGCCCAATGCAACAATCAAATCGGGAAGCTCGATAAAACGGTAGGTATACAACACAGCGCTCGCGGCAAATGATCCGAACACTGCAATGTAGCTGAGCGTATTGCCGCCGGTAAACAGCAGTACGTTCAGACGGGTACTCTTCAATTTATTGCGGTACCGCCGCTCGTCCGCCTCCGCACAATGAGCCGAAACCCGCTGATGTATGGAAAATACCTTGATAATAGCAACGGTGCGGATCATTTCCTGTAAGCGGGTACGGAGCGTACTTTCGGATTGAGAGACTTTTTTATATTGAGCCGTTATGTGCGGTAGGAAGCATTGTTCTATCAGTACGGAAGGAATAAGCAAGAGGAGTGCACAGAGCGCTAAAACGGGTGATAGGTATGCGCAAAAGGCCGCGTATGCGGCAAACGTTCCCAATGCGGTGCCGAGTTCCAATAGGTCAACCGGAACGAAGCGGGCAAGTTCTTCCGCATCAAAAGCCATAGCCGACAGCGCATCGTGCTTTTCTGCCGTTGCCGTAGGCGGTAAATACAGTGCGTTTTTGAATATGCACGTTTTAAGATATTCGGCATTTTGCTGTACCAGCTGTGCTGTCAGTATTTTTACCCCGTATTTAAATACCATAATACATACAAAAGCTAGTGTGAAAAAACCGAACAGCAGTGCGCTCTGCTCATATCGGCTTTCCGTTACTGCCTTGAAAATCTGCCTTTCGATAGCGTATCGAGCAAGCGCAACGGCTGAAATACCTGCCTGCAGCGCAATGAGCGCGGTCAGCCGGCCTTTTCCCGGCGGGAATATGCGCACAATAGCGGTATATTCCGATAACCGTACCATCAAGCAAGCTTTAAGAACTTGAGAATAACAAATGCAAAAACAGCTCCGATAGCGCATCGGAGTGTAGTTTTAAAAATAAGTAATGTCCATTTTCTTATTGACATACATCCCCCTTTAGGAGTAAGGTGCTTATTAGTGGGAACGCCTTGCGTAGATCGTTCCCACTATCCCCGTTAGCCGATAAACTTAATAAACCTGTTCGGAAACTTCAGTTTCGGAACAGGTTACCTTGAAATGCGACGTTCTAAATCGTACTATTTGCACGATTTAGAACTCGTCAACCTGGTGCGACAACGGAGTATCGCACCAGGTTTAATAATCAGCGCTACAAGGATTTGAATAACGCCTGCGATTAGTAGCAACGATACTTCTCGCAGGTATTTTTTTATCCACTTTTTCACACCTTACTCCTTTTAACAAAGATTTAAACTCAGACGCAACGCGCCTAGCATAGTATTGCATATTTACCGCGAAAACGGCAATACATCACTCCCTTTGCTGAAATAGGCAAGCCGGCTGCTTAAAAGCGGTGTTGCTCATCGTTTATAATCTCTTGCTACTTTATATGAATTGATAACTATAGTATATAATAATAGTATGAATACTCAATTTGCACAACGGATTGCAAACATCAATGAAGCGCTTGCGCAAAGTATCCTAGACGGTACCGCTGACGACTTTTTCCCGCACCTAAAGCTCCCTCAAGGCAACGAAGCTGCCGGTGTGCCTTTGCTGGTAAGTCCATGCCGGGATATTATTTCCGGCGGAGGAAAACGCTGGCGGCCGCTTATGATGGTGCTTGCCTACGAACTGGCCGGAGGAACCTCGGATTCTATTTACCAGCTTGCTCCGCTTATCGAAGGCATCCATACGGCAAGCCTTATCCATGACGATATAGAAGATCAGTCGGTGGTGCGGCGCGGCAAACCGGCTGCTCACGTGCAGTACGGCCTTGATACAGCGCTGAATGCAGGAAGCTGGCTCTATTTTAAGGCGCTGTCGTGTATTGATCGGTACGCTGCCGATGAGGCGCTGCGCTTGGATGTGTATAATGCCGGTGTGCACACGTTGTGCGCGCTGCACGAAGGGCAGGCTTTGGACATTCACTGGCACCGGAACCCCGCTTATTTTCCTACCCGTTTGGAATATGAGCGCATGATAAGCTTAAAAACAGGAGCCCTCGCCGCGCTTGCAGGGTATATCGGTATGCGGGCTGCGCATAAAACACATGAGCAAGCTCTTTCGTTTGCTTCGATCACTGCGCTCACCGGTGTTGGTTTTCAGATAGCCGACGATGTAAAAAATGTTACCGCCGGCAACAAGGGCAAAAAACGTGGAGATGATATCGTTGAAGGGAAAAAGAGCCTTCCGGTGCTTATTCATGTGGAAAAACATCCGGCCGATGCGGCACTGTTGAGCGCATACTTTGAGCAAGCCAAGCAAGAAGGCGTTGAATCGCCTGCGGTCGAGGCTGCTATTCAGCGTATACATGAATCGGGGGCGGTAGCGGAAGCGGAAGCACAGGGGCACAAGGTGATTACCGATGCTCTTGAGCGCCTTGATGCCGAATACACAGGCAATCCGAACGCACTGTTGCTACGGGATCTTGTCATGCTGATGCAAAAAGAATAAACTATACACGGGATATACGCATGGAAGAAACAGCAGAATATTTTAACGACATAGCAGTGAATTTAGCCTCCGAAGGTTTATATCAAGAAGCGATTGCGTGCTTACGGCGCGGTTTGCAGGTTGATCCATATAATAATTTGATATGGTTTAATTTAGGCTTGAACTATTATGCCTTAAAAAAGCGCACTGAATCCTGCCGTGCACTCATGCAGGCAGCTCGCTGCAATCCTTTTGACGCTGATGTATGGGATACCCTGGGAGTAGTGCTCCACGAAATAGGGGACGTTGAGGCATCGCGCAGGGCGTACCGTACGGCTATCGACTTGGATACCAGTAACGGCCGTATATGGAATAATTACGGAACGCTGCTTTTTAACGAACATAATTACAGAGAAGCCCGGCGGGCTTTTGAGTCTGCGCTTACCCTTGAACCTGCTTCGGTGGATGCTCTATCGAATTTATGCGATACCTATCAACGCTTGGGTGAATATGAACTTGCGGTAAAATGTAAAGACATGTTAAACGTTGAGGAAGAAAAGCCTGTGGCGCATTCGGATGAAGCACCGGCGTCTTGAGCAAGCAACACGCTCAACGGTGTTTTTATGCTGTATGCATACTACATGTAAAGAGCGTACCCAAAGAGTAAATCTGTTCAGAAATTGCAGGTTCGGAGCAGGTTACCTTGAAATGCGATGTTCGACTTGTTCGACAACGTAGTTATCGAACAGGTCGAGTGTGCCAAAATGGATTGCTTTCATGAAGATTTTTTATATTGCTGAAATTACTGGGAAAGTAGGGATTTGGACTGTTAAAAAAACAATTGGGGACATTAAAAAAGTGTATAACCCTGATTTTATTATTGCAAATGCTAATAGGGCTACCGGCGGAAGCGGCCTTGGCAAAGAACATGCAAACTATTTGAAAAAGATGGGTGTCGACTGTATTACCGGCGGGGACTGTATGTTTCAGAAGCAGGATTTGGTTCAATCGCTTGCTGCAATGCCTTTTGTACTAAGGCCTGCTAATATTTCACAAAGCAGCCCCGGTAGCGGATATCATTATTTTTTTACAGGAAAAAAAGAAAAGCTGGCCGTTATCTCTCTTTTGGGCAGGTACGGCCGCTACCGGATGCTTGCCGATAATCCTTTTTCATTTATTGAAAAAACTATCCAAGCTATTCAGGCACAAACGAATTATATTTTTGTTGACTTTTCCTCTTCTGCAACTGCGGAGAAAAAGGCGTTGGCGTATTTCCTTGCCGGTAAGGTATCTGCGCTTATCGGATCTGGTGCACATGCGGCAACCGCTGATGAGCAACTTTTGTATGGCACCACAGCCTTTATCACCGATGCAGGCAGAACCGGCAGCTTTCAGTCGGTGGGCGGGTATGTGCCGGCTCAAAAAATCGAGCAGTATCGCACGGGCCTTTTTGAATACCCGTACGAATCGTGGAATACACCGTGCCTACAGGGGCTTACGCTTACCGTTGATGAGTGCGGCAAAGCCCAAGCAATAGGGCGGGTGCGCATCGGGACGGAAGTGTCATAACATAGCTCTGATACGCTTGCGCGGCAAGAAAAGCAATAAATACCCACAAAGTCTCAAATTTGTGATAAAATATAAAGAAGCGCTTGCCGCTTATGATGATGAGATAAAGGAGCTTGCACGTATGCAAACGATTAAAGAACTTGGCAACTATACATTTCAGGCAGTATTGGAAAATAGTGTACGCCAATTTAAAGATCGTCCGGCGGTAGCATTTGTTTCTAAAAGCCCTCTCTTATATGGCGATGTCTATGAAAAAATCATATCGTTAAGAAATTACTTGTATAGGCTTGGTATTAATGCAGGGGATACCGTCGCGCTTTACAGCCATAGCAGCCCGCAATGGGGTATTGCGTATTTTTCGATTGTAACGATGGGCGCCATAGCGGTACCTCTTTTACCTGATTTTAATAAAAAAGAAGTTGCCTCTTGCGTAGCGCATGCAGCAGCTGCTCATATTATTGTTTCAGAGCGTTTATACGAAAATGTGCCTGAAGACATGCGTACCATTATTGTTATCGCTGATTTTTCTTTAAAAAAAGGCGAACTGATACGGACTGAAGATGCGCCGCCGCACACCTGCGCTGAAGATGATACCGCTTCCGTTATTTATACGTCGGGTACTACGGGACGGTCAAAAGGAGTGGAACTTTCACATAAAAATCTCGTATGGAATGCAGTGGCGGGACAGCATTTTCAGCGGATTAACGAATACGATTGTGCCCTTTCTATTTTGCCCCTCTCGCATGCCTATGAATTTACGATCGGTTTTTTGATGTTTTTTTTAAACGGCGCTTGTGTGTACTATTTAGAAGGCATGCCGACGCCGCGGGTACTTATCCCTGCATTGCAAAAAGTACGGCCTACGCTTATGCTCAGCGTGCCGATGGTAATTGAAAAAATATATAAAAATAAAATACTCCCTACTTTTACTGAAACGCCGTTTTTAGCCAAGCTCTACTCCACTAAGATTGGAAAACAAATATTGGATAGACTTGCCGGCAAAAAATTGAGAAAAACGTTCGGCGGCAGGATAAAATTTTTCGGGTTAGGAGGTTCAAAAACCGATTCAATCGTTGAAAAATTTATGAAAAATGCAAAGTTCCCCTACGCCATCGGCTACGGTCTTACCGAAACGTCGCCTCTTGTGCTTGGTACCGGAGTGCGGCATACCAAACCCGGTTGGCTCGGCTATGCGCTTCCCGGTGTTGAAATAAAAGTAGCAGACCCTCATCCTGAGACAGGGATCGGCGAGCTGCTGGTAAAGGGGCCGAACGTGATGAAAAACTATTATCGTGACCCGGAGCTGACAAAGGCAGCGTTCACCGATGACGGCTGGTTTAAAACCGGTGATTTATTCATGATGGATAAGCACGGCTGCTGCGCTATCAAAGGCCGTTCAAAAAATATGATTTTACGGGCAAGCGGCGAGAATATCTACCCTGAGGATATTGAATTTGTGTTAAATCAACACCCTTTTGTCTCTGAATCACTGGTAACAGAAGGGGAAAAGGCCTCTTTGGTTGCTTATGTGCAATTGGATGAAGAGAAAATTTCTGCCGAAGTGCAAAAAGACAGAGAAAAACAGCGGATAGGCGCCGGTTTTACGGCAGCGTCTTTACAAAATTTACAGACAGTGGTTGCTGATGTCGCAGAGCTTATTGCGTATAAGCGGGTAGAGATATTAAACGAAATAAAATTTTTTGTAAATGAAAATGTAAATAAGATTTCGCATATCGATAAAATAGAAATGGTCAGTAATTTTGAAAAAACAGCGAGCCAAAAAATCAAGCGCTATCTTTATTCGTTTACTAACCGCAAGAAGAAGGATACAGAGGGAAGTTCTGCCGACGGATCCTCAAACCTACCATAGAGCAAGCGGGACGCTTCCTTGCCGGATAACACGTATAACGTCGCCACATGTATCAATAAGCGTGGAAGGCTGGCCCTCTAAGTGCCCTGCATCAACGATGAACGCAACATGTTGCTGAAATGTGTTGATAATAGCAGTTATATCATGCAGCGGGGCGTGGTCAGCGTAGTTGACGCTCGTAGAATACAGCGCAGTACCGGTTTCGGCGATAACCGCACGGAGCCATGGATCGGCAGGACAGCGAAAGGCTTGCGTGCGCCCATCCCGTAGTGGTACAATAAGGCTAACCGGCCCCGGCCACAGCTGTATAATTTTTTCGGGGAGGTTTTGATCAGTATACGTGTACACATCCTCAGGATGGGCAAGCAGGGCGATAAACGGTTTATCCGGTTTTCTACCCTTAATGGCAGCGATTTTTTCTGCAGTTTTTTCTATTATACCAGAAAATCCGTAAATGGTATCGGTAGGGAGAATGACAATCTGCTCTTGTTGCAGCGCAGATGCAATTGTTGGAATAGACTTATGATCTTTTTTTAAAATAGGCATGGCCTTTCCCTATAATGATTTCGCCGACAAGCACAACGGCCGCAATAAAGACGGCAATGCTTTTACAAATGGTATCGGATAACGATTGCGGCTGCTGAATAGCATATGCTTCGCCTGCGTTATCCCGCTGTTCCCCTAAGCCTGAAAAATGCAGCAGCTTGATCAGGCCTTCTCCTTGATGCACATAGCCGAGTTCATGAGCGTGCACCGCAATGGTATCAGGGTCAGAAGCAAGATTTACAATTTTGATATTCAGATGCTCACCGGTTTCCGATAGCATCTGTACATGATGTACCAATGTATCCCGCTGCTGTTTTAGCTGCTGCAATGCAAAAAAGCCTTTTGGCCCTAGAAAAATACTAAGAAAGCTATACACCACGATAAACGTAAAAAGCGGTGTAACAATTTTGAGATAGAGCTTCATACCCTTTTAATAACGGCAAAAAAAATACTTCCTTGAATATTATTACAGATAAGGTATAATAGAGGAAGGTATAAGGTGTGCCTTTTTTGATAAATTACTTAGGCTTTACGTATTTCGAACCGATATACGGAATATAAATGAGGAAAATCCGAGCTTTTTGATGAAATAGCGTGTGGAGACTGCTTTTATGAAAAATAATTTTGATTCACAAGATAATAATTCTCTTCCTTTAACGAATATGCATGATACAGGAAAACTTGATCAGTACGGTGTATTTGTTAAAAAGAAGCACGATATAAAAAAACTGCCTAATGATGACCAGCTATCTCATTTAGGAGCTGATTTTACCCAGTCCAGCAAAATACCATCTTTTGAAGATGCTGCTATGAGCAAAAAGGATGATGATTTCTTTGATTTTGATATCGATTCAAAAGATGATTTTCAACAAGAGGGCGTTATACCCCCGCTTTCAGCCGATAGTGAAAAATTTGATTTTGAACTTGACGATCTTTTTGACGAGCCGTTTGAAGACAAGGATTCGCTTGCGTTTTTAGAATCAGAAGATGATAGCTTTTCATTGCATGATGATAAGGTGCGCGATTCTGATGATTATTTGGCTGACGCCTTTGAAGATATCGCACTGAAGGATTTGGACGATCTGAACACATTGGATGATCTTAAAACCGATGAAGCGCTGGATGCCGAACTCTTTACGGTACCTGAACTCAGTAATGAGAAAAATTTATTTGATGACTCTTCCCGTACTTTTGATGATATTGATACCTTGGAACCATTGCCTGAACTCATGCCGCCGGAAGATGAACCGCACAATGAGACGTTTTTTAATGACCTTGAAGCAGTAAAAAGCGACTTACTTGCAGAACCGAACACGGCCAGTTTTGCCCAAGAACAGCCGGACCATACGGCTTCTGCTACACCAGCTACTATGCAGCCGCAAGGGCCGGATAAGTCAACTGAGCTACTTTTAAAAATTGCACAAGAAATAGATACCCTTAAAACTGAACTCACCTCTATTAAAGCTGAGCTTGCGGATCATGCCTCACGGTTATTACCGGAGGATCATACGCACGAGCAGCCGGATTCTAAAGCCACTGCGGCCACCCCTTCGTCGAAGCCAGCGTCTGCAAGCAATTCAGGCTTTTTCAGCGATGATGATACTGATAACACTATTGCGCTTACCGGTGATGAACTCAATAATCTGGTGGTTGCTTCGGTACAAGCACAAACAGCTGATCCTGACCATGGAGAGGCGCTTGATGATTCTTCGTTTAATCTTGATACAAAGTACGTTAACCAAGCGGAGGAAAGCGTTGATGTGGGCGATGAATACTTTGATGAAGATGATGCATTGCCGAATCTTACTGCACATTGGACAAGTGCTCCGCTCGCAGAAGCCTCTGCTAAAGCGGCACGTGATACTGAGGAAAAACTGTCAACCGACATTCCGGCAGAGCAGGAAATTACCGTGCCCTCCTTTACTGAAGAACTTATGGCTGAGCCAATAGAAGTTCCTGTTGAAAAAGAAACGCTGGCGGCTCGTAATGAACCGGTGAGCAATGCGGAGACAGATACACCTGTTTTGCAGGTAGAAGACGATGCAGCCTTACCCGACGAGGAGGCAAGGTCGCTTGCTGAACCGATAAGCGATGCAGAAGCAGATATACCAGTTTTGCAGATAGAAGATGTCCAAGATGATGAAATCCTTTTATACGAAGAAGATAAGCGGCTCCTTGAGCGATCGGTAAACGATGCAGCAACAGATATACCGGTTTTACCGGCGGAAGATGACATACAAGATGGTGCATGCTTGTTACCCGAAGAAGATACAAAGCGGCTTGATGAGCCGGTAAGTGATGCTGAAGCGGATATACCGGTTTTACAGGTGGAAGATGTGCAAGACGATGAAGTGCCATTGTACGAAGAAGATAAACGACTGCTAGAGCAATCGATCAGCGGTTCAAATGCAGGTGCACCGCTTGTTCAGACAAAAGAAACATCCCGTGAAAGCAATACAGGGTCTCCCTTTATCGATGAAAAAACAACCGGCACTGTTGCAATGCCTGTAGAGCTGAAAAATGAAATAAAATCTGTGCTTGCCTATATGGATCGGCTTTTGGAAGCATTGCCTGAAAGTAAAATTGAAGAATTTGCAAAATCAGAATACTTTGAAGTGTATAAACACCTTTTTGATGAACTAGGTATTGCCAAATAATACTGTTCCCCAGTGCCGGATGTAACGGATATGCATTATGCATGCAGTATGTATTCATTCAAAATACGCACCTCAAAAAGAAGCGGTGCAGTTTGTTCAGCGGATAAACGGTAATCCTGCAATTATTGTCGTCACTGAACCAGGCGATTCCTACCTTGTAGAACCGCTTCGCACTCATTTCCCGTTAGCGGTGCTTATTGCCGTCCGCTATTCAGATACCTATTTTTTAGATTCTGATCCACTGTGGGACGCTGTATGGCGACCTTCGTCAGGCAGCCTGCCCTTTTTTTTACATAATCACATTGCTGATGAGCAATTAGCCGCCACGCAGTTTTTGGCATGGAAGCCTTCGGATAGAGCGTTTCCGCACGAAGCGGAAGCAGTGTGGAAGGATATTCGATATACGATCGATATGATTACCAGTATCATGTATACCCGCTCTTTTTTTGGAAACCGCTGGTTAAAAAACACGGTAAAAAATTTTATCTATCTTCATAATCGAGCCGGTATTGCATTTGGCACACAGCCCATTGTATTAGCGGGCGCAGGGCCGAGCTTAACCGCTCTGGAAACGGCAGCCCTCAAGCATACGGCAGTATGTGCAGTGAGCTCTGCGCTTACCTCACTGAGGTATAAAAAGAGGGACATTAATCTATGCATCAGCACTGATGCAGGGTATTGGGCACTGCGCCATTTTGACGGACTGAGCTCCTCTGTGCCGGTTGCCTTCCCGCTTGAAGCAGCCATCCCGAGCCGTATCCTTGCGCATAATCCTTGTGTCCCGCTTTCGTACCACTCTCCTTTGGAACAGGAGCTCTTCCGCAGAGCTGGCTGGGAGGAACTTCGTGCTAAAGAAAATGGGACGGTTATGGGAACCGCTGTTGATTTATTGCTTGATAATACGGAGATCCCCGTATGTATTGCAGGGTTGGATTTGGCTGCCACAAAAGGCTTTGCCCATGCGCAGCCCCATAGCAGCACGCTGTTTGCCGATCAAGCAACGGATAAGTTGAACCCCCTTGCTGAAACCTGTGCAGTGCAGAATTTCAACACTCAGTCTTTGAACGTATACCGTACGTGGTTTCTGCAATTTCCTGCAAGCAAAAAAAAACGAGTGTATTACCTCGGTAATACGCTACTTGCTGCAACGAACAGCATACCGCCACCGTTTGAGGTACATGGTACTGCAAAGCACGGAAAGAAACTATGTGTGTACACACTTCCCACACCATGTTCCTGCACTGACCGTAAAGATATAGTACGTACAGTGCTGACGACGGTACAAGCTCAGCTAAACAAGCCTGATACGTTTAAAGGTTTGCTGAACGTACCCGATAGCCTTGAAAGACAGCTGTGCGCGCTTTGTGCCTATGCCGATTACTGTACCTATGTAAAAAATCAGCGGGATGGTGCAGCGCGGGAAGCCCTTTTGAAAAAGGTGAATACGATGATTAACTTTTTAGTACAGAGGCTGCACGGTGATGAGCTCTGACTTTTTTAGAAAAAACATTGCCGCGCTGCGGGGTAAGGCTCCGCATATAGCGGATGAACTTATGCGCGCAGCAACCGGTACTGCCTATAACGGCGTGCAAGCAGCCAAAACGGGAGCGGCGGTTCCTATTTTGCAATCGGGTCAGGCGTTGCATTCGCTTTATCGGCCTGAAGCCGAGGCTGAGCGTCTCATAGGCGGTGATGCTGAGGGCTTCATGCTCTTTTGCGGTATCGGCGCTGGAATCCATATTCGCCTATTTCTCGATAAGTACCCGCATTCACATTGTGCTGTTACGGAAGCCGATTACGCTTCGTTTCGGCAATTGCTCCATTTGCTTGATTATGCAGATATTTTTGCACACCCGCGCGTGTTTGTATTGCCTCCGTGTTCACATGAGCTATTTAGAGCAGCGTTGGTGCAGACATACCTGCCTGCGCTGTTCGGTTCGTTTCACTGCCATATGCTAAGAGCATGGAAATTATTTTTTACCCGGCAAACAGCGCCCTTGGTATCGGATATTGAGCAGAGCCTCGCTCAGATTCGGGCGGATTTTTCAGTGCAAGCTCATTTTGGAAAAATATGGATGCGTAATATTTTTCTTAATCTACAGACGGCAAGCGCTATCCGGCCGGCCTATCCCGTCGTTGATACGAGCCGTACCGCTCTTGTGTTAGGCGCAGGTCCGAGCTTGGAACACCGCCTAACGCAGCTTCACCACGATACTACCCGTTATACGCTTTTTTGTACCGATACGGCTTTCCCTGTTGTTACTGGCTACGGTATTGTGCCCGACTTTTTTATTTCTATTGACCCTCAGCAGGTTTCGTATGCGCATATACTGCATCGCTATTCAGCGCGTACAACAGGCATATTTGATATATCGGCCAATGCTGCTGCAGTACGACAATTCCATGCGCAGCGCAATGCTGTGTTTTTTGTAGCAGGTGGGCATCCACTTGCGCGCTATGCAGCAAGCCACTCCCCCTTCCCGTTTTTGGATACCAGCTCAGGTACGGTAGCTATTGCAGCGTATTATGCTGCGCAATCGCTTGGCTTTAAAACAATTGAGTGCACCGGCATGGATTTTGCCTATACGGATGGGAAAGCCTACGCGCGCGGCACCTATTTGTCAGATCAGTTTGCCTATGCAGCGCTCCGCTATGCACCAGAAGAAACTGCTTTTACCCGCCTTATGTTCCGTACCCCTTCGTATACCAAACGGACGGAGACAGGTCTTACGTACTGTACTGAAGTCCTCGATTCCTATGCGCAAGCATTTGCTCGTAAGAGCGAACAAACAGCTTTGTGGCAGGCTTCCGATTTTGCCCCATTTCCGTACCGCTCGTTTATGCAGTATGTTAGAACTAACATTCTTCAACATGAAGAGGCAGCCTGTAGCGCTTTTCTACCTTATAAAGCATGGCACGAGCAGCATAGCGCAGTAAAAAAAGTAAACGAAGAACTTGCCTTAGACGTCCTTTCAGAGTATACTTGCCTGCAATGAAAAAGACGTTGATCCTCATATACTCGTTTTGCGCCCTCGTAATTATTGCAGGCGGTATCGCGTGGTTTGTTTTTATGGTGCAAAGCGATTCTGCCCATGCAAAAGAAACTGCAGTGCAGCAATTGCAGGGTTTTGCAAAGCGTACGGCCGCTATCCTGGACGAACAGCACGTTAATGATGCGTTAAAATACTACGATGTGCAAGACCAGTTGGTCAAACTGTGCGGTACCTATCGTACGTACATTCAGGCGGTGCTTATTACCGATCAAACCCAAACGCTCTTTAAATGGCCCCAAAATACGAATATTTTTTCTCAAGATATAAATAATACGATTACGATAAAGCACAGTCCTCTTTTTGATACCCCCGTGCAAATTACGTTACCTGCAGAAGGGGAGCAGGCTCACTATACCTTATATGCGTCGTTATCGGCAGTTTCGATCCATACTGTGTTTATGCGGGGAAAAATAATCTTTTGGCTCATCTTTGTGGTGTTTATTTTTACTGCTGTTTTATTAATCCTTTCGTACATGTGCGGCTTATCTGCTAAGCCGAATACCGAGGAAAAACGTACTGAATTCCCTCATATTCCAGTGCAGCAAACAGAAAGCCCCCACTATGCGGTTGAAAGCGCGCTACAGGAAGTGGAAACTCCCGCAGCACCTCATATAAGCAGCAGTCCTGATGTACCGGTGCAGTCTTCCTCCTCAGATATTGAACAGCAGTTGGAATCGCTTAATAAGCTCCATATTTCTGAAAAACAGGGGGTAACACAAGTGCAAGAGCCTGCGGCTGAGAAAGAGCCTTACCTTGAGCAAGCGTCTGACAGCTCGCCTGAGCTAGAACAGGGAGTAACCACTGAGCAAGAGACTCCAGAGGCGAAACCAGTAGATTCCGATACCGTACTTACTGAGCATACTGAGCCGGTGCTGCATGAAGAAAACAACTTCACTCAAGCTCAAACAGAAAACGATGACCGTGCAAGACTAATAGAAGCGCTGGATGATGCTATTACGCACACAACCGTTTCGGAAGAAGATGTAACGCTTCTATTAGTACGTTTAAAAGATATAACGCAAAACCATGGGCTTATCCAATTCATTAAAACCAAATTGGATAAAATTAACAAAATAGTACCATTTGATGAGGATACACTCAGTATTATTCTATATTATGCGCCGTTGTCAAAAGGGATGTATATTGCAAATATGCTGTATGAGCAAGTGCGTGCTTTTTTGGATTCTACTGCATCGACTGAAAGGCTCAGTTTAGGCCTAACAACCAGAGCAGGACGGCTTATCCCTGCTCACCGTATGATAGAAGAAGCTCATGCAGCCTTACATAAAACATGGGAAGAAGAAACCGATCCCATCGTGGCATTTAGAGTAAATCCTGCGAAATACCGGCAGTATATTACCAAAAACTATTAATGTTTATCCTTCAGAAAGCTATTGCGGCTTATCAGTAAACGATCGCATACCCATTCAAAAGCCCCTTATGTGTAAAATTTGATAAAATTCAGTTAAAAAAAATTGCATTTTATTTCAAGTATGCTATAATAAGAAAGGAGGCAAGTATGCTCACATTTTTTATTTGTTTTACAATACTCATTGTAGGCTATTTTCTTTACGGAAAATATGTTGAAAGAGTATTCAACATTTCTTCAGCGCCTACACCTGCTATAACTATGGAAGATGGTGTAGACTATATTCCGCTCAGCACTGGGCGTGTGTTTTTAATCCAGCTTTTGAATATAGCAGGACTTGGGCCGATTTTTGGTGCTATTTCTGGCGCTCTATGGGGCGCTTCTGCATTTTTTTGGATAGCACTCGGTACTATTTTTGCAGGTGGCGTGCACGATTATCTTTCAGGTATGATTTCAGAGCGGCATAAGGGCGCTAGTATTTCAGAGCTTTCTGGAATATATCTTGGACCTGTTATGAAATTTATCATGCGTATTTTTGCTGTGGTGTTACTCCTTTTTGTGGGTACCGTATTTATGAAAGGGCCTGCTGATCTTTTGGCAAAACTAACACCTGAAAAATTTAATTCTAATTTTTGGCTTGTGGTAGTGCTTATATATTATTTTTTGGCAACCATTTTACCGGTTGATAAAATTATTGGTAAAATCTATCCAATATTCGGTATTGTGCTTATTATTATGGCTATTGGAATAGGGTGTGGTATCCTTTTTCATGCTTTTAAAGGTAATATGACGATACCTGAATTTTCTTGGGAAAATGTGCACCCTGCTAATCTTCCGCGATGGCCGCTATTGTTTATTACTATTGCTTGTGGTGCTATTTCCGGTTTCCATGCAACGCAATCTCCTTTGATGGCTCGTTGTATTAAAAGTGAAGATGTCGGTCGTCAGGTATTTTATGGCGCAATGGTCGGTGAAGGCATTATTGCACTGATATGGGCAGCTGCAGGTATGACGTTCTATTATAGTAACGGTGGTATTGCTGGTTTACAAGAAGCGCTTAAAACATTAGGCGGTCCAGCCGGTGTTGTGTATGATATTTCATTTAAACTGCTTGGCATTACAGGAGGCTTTTTAGCCGTGTTGGGTGTCATTGCCTGTCCTATAACGTCAGGAGATACGGCGTTTAGAAGCGCCCGTTTAACGCTTGCAGACTGGTTCAAGATCGATCAAAAGCCTATTGCTAAACGATTATTGTTTGCAATTCCTCTCTTGGCGTTAGGGGGTGTATTATCGCAAGTTAATTTTAATATTATTTGGCGATATTTTGCGTGGTCAAATCAAACACTCGCTACGATTGCACTATGGGTAGGCGCTATGTACCTTTTTGTTAATAAAAAGAATTATATTATTGCTATGATTCCGGCAACCTTTATGAGTGCCGTAGCAATGACGTATATCTTGATGGCTCCTGAAGGGTTTAAGTTACCGACTAGTATTTCGTATCCTATAGGCATTATTTTTGCTATTGCTTGTTTAATAACGTTTATGGTAGCTATTACACGTAAGAAAAAGAATGGATTTACCGCTCCGCTTGCAGCGACTGCGTCCCTCGCATAATAATTAGACCTGTTCGGAAACCTCAGTTTCAGAACAAGTCTATTGCTTATTCTAACTTATAGATGGTAGTGTTGGTGCAAGTGTTATTACGCTTGCACCATTTTTTTTGCTGCAGCTACTACTTCTGTTGCCTGTGCTAATGAAAGCTGTACTGCCGCGGCTACCGCTTCTGCAGAAGCACCAGCAAGCTTTTCAGTATTTGAAAAACTATGCAGTAATTTTGATGCCCTCTTTTTTCCGATATGTGGAAGCTGCTCAAAGAGAAGATGCAACGCTTCTTTTGAACGCATGCGGTTGGTACGCGTATTCGCAAACCGATGTGTTTCATCACGCACTCGCTGCAGTAGCCGTAATGCGGCACTCCGGCGCGGCAGTACAATCGGGGTACTGGTGTGCGGCAGGTATAATTCTTCATTTTTCTCTGCTAAACCTACAAGCGGAATACTGAGCTCTAAAGCGGTAAGCACCGTGTAGGCTGCATTCACTTGCCCAATGCCGCCATCTATTAAAATAAGGTCAGGTAGACTTTCAGCCTCATTGACAAGCCGCGTATACCGCCTGGCGACCGCCTCACGCATGGAAGCATAATCATCGATGATGCCGTCAGTAGTACGCAGCCTGAATATACGGTAGTTTTTTTTGTCAGGATTACCGTCCTTAAACGAAATTAAACTCGCAACGGTACAAGTGCCCTGTACATGCGCAATGTCAAAGCCTTCAATCCGATAGGGGAGTTTTTCAAGTGAAAGGAGCTGCTGGAGCTCTTCAAGGGCAGGATAATCACCTTGCTCTTTTAAACGCCTACCTGCATCTTCTTTTGCATTGAACTGCGCCATCGCAAGAGCTGCCCGATGATGCCGTACTACCGAAGGCGGCAGATTTTTCAATGATGCAGCGTTTTGCTCCGTCATATTCAGCGTTGCGGTATAGGATGGTGCAGGTTCAGCAGCGGTAGCCTGCGACCTATCATCTAAAGGGATCATAGTGATGGCAACGGTCATATGAAAGTGTTCAAAAAACCATTGCTCTGCTAATTCGTGTCCCTGCTCCGCCGGCACAAAAATATACGGCGGTATTTGCTTTGGATCAGTATAGTATGCCATGAGAAACTCAGGTAATACTTCTGTTTCATCTTTTAAGCTCTCGGTACGGTATAAATCCCTGCCCACCACTTTACCGTTGCGCATTTTTAGCACGGTAAAAGTAATGAGCGAAGCTTCTGCTGCCCAACCGATATAATCCCGTGCCGCAGGATCCATGTCTTCCACAATACTCTGACCTCGTAGTGATTGCACTGCTTGGATGCCATCCCGTATGCGGGCTGCTTTTTCGAATTCGCACGCCGCTGCCGCCTCCTGCATTTTTTCGGTGAGTGCCGCTACCGGCTTTTCAAAATCACCGTCAAGCAGCAGCGCAATCTCATCGATATCTTTACGGTAGGCAGCTTCAGAAATTCTGTTTGCACAGGGAGCGCTGCACCGCCCGATATGAAAATAGAGGCAAGGCTCCCGCTTCTTTAAGTGCCTACACTGCCTCAGTGGATAATTTCGTTTAATCAATGATAAAAAATCATCGAGTGCTGCAACATTGGGAAAGGGCCCAAAGTAACGGGCGCCATCATTTTGTATTCGCCGTGTCCGATAGAGGCGCGGATACGGTTCATTGGTAATTTTTACTACGGGATAGGTTTTGCCGTCTTTTAAGTTGATGTTATAGCGGGGCTTATGTTTTTTAATGAGATTATTTTCAAGTAAAAGCGCCTCGTATTCAGTATCAGTTTGAATATACTCCAACCTCCGCGCTTTGGAAACCAAAATATGCGTTTTAATGTCTTTACGTGCCGCAAAATACGAACTCAACCGGTTCTTTAAAGACTTTGCCTTGCCTACATAAATTATAGTGTCTTGCTCATCCCGCCATAGATACACACCACTCGTTTTGGGAGCGGAAAGTGCATACTGATGCAGCGTTTCCCGTATATCAGCTGCTCGTTCATTCATACCGTGTAAATAATACTGAGTATTATCGTAAATGGCAATAGAGCGGTATATGTACACGGTATTTCAAAAGTCCCGCTGGTTTTTAAAAGATTCCTACTTGTAAAAAGATATAAACTTGGATATAGTAGTGTTATGTTAGTAGATGATAAGAGTATCCAAGAAATAATTATGAGAATCAGCAAGCATTATAATGCGAATATTGCCACTCGTTTTTTACGTCCTCTATTTGCGAGGATACTTTCTGATACTGATTTAGCCCGTCATATTGTTAATTTAACGGAGCATAGCGATGATGTGATATTGCAAGGGGTTCATATTGACGATTTGTACTATGATATTATTGCGATGGCTCGTTTCATTTTTTTAGTTAAAAGAGATATTTTGTCAAATATCTATTCACTCACTGAAGAAAGTGTGAAAACTTCTACCAGTGACCGTGTATACCGTAACATGGCATTCAGTAATTTGGAACCTAATATAGACTGGCTTGCAGGTATGGTTCAGGAATTATATGATGCAACGCTTGCATACGATAAACGGTGCACCAAGAAAACAGGTAAAACTGTTGCCTCAAAAATCAAAGATCTATCTGAAATCAGCCGCTTATTAACAGGCAGCAGTGGAGAAGCATCAACGTAACAACAGCACGTATACATCCAGCTCAACACACAGCGCAAGAATACAGCACTGTGTGTACACAACCGCTTTAACGGCGCTATTCTGCAGTCGGATCAAAATCGTCGGGGATGTCAAGATTGGTGTACACGTTTTGTACATCGTCGTCTTCTTCTAAGCGCTCTACCATTCTGAGTACTTTACGGATAGTTTCGTTATCGATACTCATATACGTATCGGGAACCATCGAAATACCAGCTGAAATGGATTCATAACCCTTGCCTTGCAGCGCTTCCAGCACAGTGGCAAAATCAGCGGGATCAGTTGTTATGGTGATCACGCCACCTGAACTTTGGATATCATCAGCGCCTACTTCAAGGCCATCTTCCATTAATTTATCTTCATCAATAGCTTCTGAATCGTATTCAATAAGGCCTTTACGGTTAAACATATAAGCAACTGAACCGGTGGCACCAAGGTTTCCGCCGTTTTTTGAAAAAAGATTCCGGACATTCGCTGCTGCACGATTTTTGTTATCGGTTAACACTTCAACCAGTACTGCAACGCCTCCCGGTGCATATCCTTCATATAAAAGCTCTTCATAATTTGAAGCACCAAGCTCACCGGTTCCTTTTTTAATTGCCCGCTCAATATTATCTTTAGGCATATTTGCTGCACGAGCTTTTAAAATAGCTGTTCTTAAGCGAGGATTCCCGTTTGGATCCCCTCCTCCCATGCGGGCTGCAATAGATATTTCTTTAATAAATTTTGTAAACATTTGGCCGCGTTTGGCATCGGCAGCCCCTTTTGCATGTTTAATTGTTGCCCATTTACTGTGTCCAGACATCCTCTTCTCCCTATTGATTGTTTCTGCATTTTTTGATTTATAGTTTAGATATTTAGTATTGAGCATCCCTAAAAACTGAAGTTATTAGAGGTTCTCTATTGTTTAACTATAGATGAATATACATTACCGGTAACCGGCACTCTTGCATTTAAAGTACGGATAAGTATAGCATAAAAATCTTTTTTATGTCAATTATTCGAAAAGTTGTAAAAACAAAGCATTAACATCACGTTTTGAACACCTTCGCGAAACGTGACCTCGGTGATAGGCTTGCTTTTCGCCTTTTATGCACTTTATTCAATTTGAAGCGAAATCCGCTCAGTGCTTTCATTCCCGGTAATATCACGTGCAATAATCATAATATCAGATTTTCCGCTATTGAGCGTTACCTTGCCAATATACATAAGACCCTGTTTTTGATATAAGAGCGCATCACTGAAAGAGGTAGTGCTGAGAAACAATTGACCGCTGTGATAGGTGATGGTTTCAAAGGGGACTGTCCAAATATTACTGCCATTGACAAATACGGTAACACGAAAGGGAGTAAATTGATGTACGGCATCGTGATCGATTGTATCAAATACTGCAGTGTATATCGTATAATTGCCTTGTGCGATGTGTTTTTGTTTGTCAAGCGATATCAGTTGATTGTCTGCATTCGCTAAAAAGATACCTTGTATATGCGGTTTGATACTATCGGGAACGGTAGGGAATAATAGCAGGGGATTAATATATGCTTTTTTTTGAGCATCAATTACCTGAAATTGCAAACTACGGCCGATATCCCATGCACTCGGATCTGTTTTTCCTATAATAGAGCCAATTTCAATTTGTTTACGGTCTTGGAAATGGTCATCTATTTCAATATTTGCGTATATTGTTTGTAAACCGTCATCATGTAAAAAAATAAGCGCATTTCCTAAGGTACTAGGGAAATTACGTACTGCGTATTTTTTTTTAAGCGCGATGAGTACATTTCCGCTATCAGCCGCGCGTACTACAGAAGGGTTTTCAAATACAATACCTTGTTCAAAACCGGTATCAGCCACACGCTGTCCAAAAAAACGCAAGAATACCGGTGCATCAACCGGCCATTCAAGTCCATACGCTGTAGCAAGTACCATGACAATAAGCCAAACAGTTAAAAAAATACGCTTCATTATTGTATTCCTTGTATGTCTATCCGAGCTAAATGAGTATCTGTTGCCAGAAAAAAATGCATACCTTCTTGTATAAGGCAAGGATCGTCAGCCGAAAAAGAAATTTTGCCCCGTAAGTGCATAGGTTTTTCGATCAGGAAAATAGTTGCAAGGTTATTATGCTGTGTTAAGACAGAAGTCATATTTTTATATGCGTGTGTTCCCCAACTCAGTATGGTACCTCGTTCAGGGATAATAGTAGAAATTAATTTTTCACAATCAATAAATCCCATACCTTCTGCACATTCAAAGATTGCGTTTTTACCTTCTTGGTCAAAGTCTACGAATACTTGCCTTCTGATATTTCCCTTTAAGTACGCGTGATATACAATTTTATGTTTTGGGTGATCTATTCGTATAAGCAGCACCCGCTGTCTATCAAGGCCGCATACACAGGCTGCATACTGCCCCTGTTCGGAAAGCGCTGCACCAAAAATTACTTGACAGTTGCTCCCGCCCGGATAAAAATCAAATTTTATTGTGCCTGCTCTATCAATGCATACCAGTTTTCCATCAGAATATCCAATAATGGCTCCTTGTGGTGAACTGTTAAAGGCTGTAATAGGTGCGGTGTGAACCTGCCGCCATAATCGATTTCCCTTTTCATCATATTCCGCTACGGCATTACCGCCTGGCTCAAAAAGATAGAAGCGGTTTTCGTCGATGTGGACAAATCCAGCGGCATCGATACTGGTGATTTGCTCCCCATTTGGTTTATAAAGTGGTGTGTTCACAGCTTGTTCAGCGTATTCAGTCCATGCTGTTGCGGAGGCGGCAGCCCGATTGGTGATGAGCGATGAGCGCAGCAATTCGCCCTGTTCAGTAAAATAACCGAACCGGTTGCCCGTTATAAATGATTTCACTGCTTTTCCGCTGTAGTCTTCTGACGCTGCCTGTATGTCTGAAACGGTTTCTTTATTAAAAGTTGCAATAGCCGACTGTGCCCTGTTAGGGATAAGGCTGCGAATCCATAGCGGCATGCAATACGCGTCTGGTCCGAGAGGAATAGCAGCGGTAAAAATATAGAACGTTAAAAAAATAAGCGGAAGGATAATGTGTTTTTTAGCAGCTTTCAATTTCATGGGAGATCATCGTATAACAGATACAGAGAAAATGCAAGGCGAGCATAAGTAATTTCAGGAATTCAAGTAAAACATGCCGCTTTATGTAAAAACACGCGGGAAAAGTGGCGGTGGTTTAGGCCCTGCACTACCGTCTTTTTTCACACTTCCCTCATAAACAGCCAGTCTTTACGCATTGCATTTTTTTTTAAAATATGTAAGACTCTTAACTATCCATTTTTTAGGGAGTATTAAAAAAATAACTATGATCTATTCACAATCTGCCAATTTAGCCATTATAGCGTGTCCGGGCGGCGAGTATTTCGCCAACGCAACGATCCAGCATTTACAGCGTATTTATATAAAAAAATTTCACCAGAAAGCAGAAAAACTATTAAAACGATATAATATGTCCCAAGACGAATTAATGCGGGATATTAATTTTTATAATGATGTATTTTCTCCTAAGCTGCATGAATACCAAGATACCAATAAAATTCGGGTACCTCATTTTAAAATAAATGCTCGTTTTACCTATTTTATGAATGGTGAATTTAAAACGGAGATTCTCGAATGTATTCGCGGAAAAAATGTGTTTATTTTTCAAGATGTTGAAAATCATTATCCGCTTGTGGTCAATGAAGGCGCCAATAAACATGTGTTTTCGGTCAATGATCACTTAATGTCATTACTCGTTACTATCGACGCAGTGCACCATGCAGGAGCTGCTCACATCACATTGGTAGTGCCAGTATACCCTTACAGCCGCCAACATAAAAAGAAAGGCAGAGAAGGCTTAACCGCTAGTATGTTAGGGCATTTTTATGAAAACCTCGGCGTTAGTCAAATTATTACCTTAGATATACACTCACGTGAAATTGAAAATGCGTTTCATAGCGCCCGTATTGAAAATTTACATGCAAGCTATCAAATTTTACGGGAACTTGCTAAGGTCGAAAACCTCACTGATTCTAGTAACGACTTTGTCGTTGTTGCTCCAGATAGCGGTGCAGTTGATAGAAACAAATTTTACTCAGCCGGCCTAAAAAAGCCCCTTGCGATGATCTACAAAGAGCGAGATTATTCTATCGTTACTCAAAATGCAAAACAGTCAAATATCGTCAGCATCAACTTATTAGGCGATGTAAAAGGGAAAACAGCTTTTCTTGCAGACGATATGCTGGGTACCGGTGGAACCCTTTTAAAAGCAATGGAGTTTTTAAAAAATCAAGGAGCAAAAAAAGTTATTGCAGCCGTAAGTCTACCATTTTTTACCGGTAATGCTATTCAGCTGTTTGATGAAGCGTATAAGAAAGAACATTTTTACCGTATCATAGGCACAAATGCAGTATACCACGAAGACTTACTTAAAAAAGAGTGGTATATTTCAACTGACGTATCAGACTTATTTGCCCAAGTTATTTCCCGCTTACACCATAACCAGTCATTAAGCGGATTACTCGACAATAGAACGATCATTGAACGGATGATCAATGCGGATAACCATGCTGCTTCTGCAAAGGAATAGCTATGCAAAGCGGCGTGCTTACCGCCGATATAGGGACCTCATCGCTTAAAGCGGCATTCATTACCGAAAAGGGCGCCGTTTTACAAAGCAGCAGGGTGTTGTTTCCTCAATCAGTACAGGCGGTAGACTGGGTAAAGGCTTTCCTATCAGTTTGGGCGGAATTAGTACCGAAATACAACATAACAGCGTTGTGTATTTCAGGTAATGGGCCAACGCTCGTTGGAGTACCTAATCGCTCAAGAGGAATACCCGTAAACGCGATAAAAAATAGCGAGTGTCCTTTCAACCTCCTTATCGATCAGGCACAAGAAGATGCGCTGTTTTTGTGGAATGAGCCTATTGAGCATGCGGCAATGCCTGATACCCACTCTCTTTTTATACCGCGCCTTTTTGCATTCAAAACTCACCACCCGCATGTGTGGAAGCAGTGCCGCCATCTTCTTTCGGGGCCTGAGTACCTCATGTACATACTCACCGGTAATGCGGTAACCGTTTTACCGGAGCAGCGGTATAAACTGGCATATTGGGATACCGCAACGCTGCAAAAATGGGGGCTTGAGACCAATTCGCTAGCGCCTTTCGTACCGCTCGGTACTGAAATTGGCTCTTTCTGTGGCGTTCCCGTGATTGCAAGCGGGCCTGATTTTATTGCAGCGCTTATAGGTACCAACACACTGCACACAGGTGCTGCATGCGACCGTGCTGGATCAAGCGAAGGGATTAACATCTGTATTGCTAAACCATGTACTTCAAAACAAACTTTGGTTTTACCTTCAGTTATAGCAAATCTGTGGAATATTTCATATTTGATACCACATTCCGGATCATCATTTGCTCAGTTTATCGCACAGGAAGGATTCTCTCCACACAGCTATCGTTCTTGTATGGAAAAAATTATGAGTGAACCATTTCGTCTGTCAGCTCCATACCCTAACACACAGACAGGACGAGGACGCACCTTTATTGAAGAACGCGGATTCCACCTACGAACCGGTTTTAACTGCATCGAGCAGTCCAGCGGTCATACTCCGCTCTACACCCTTTCAGGCGGGCAAAGCAAAAACGCCATATGGTGTCAATTCAAGGCTGACATCACCGGACGAACCTTTGCATTGCCTCACTGTGCAGACGCAGAATTGCTGGGAAATGCTGCGTTGGCTTTTTATACCTTAGGTTACTACTCAACGCTGTCTACTGCAGCAGCAAACTTGAGTACCATTGATCGATTTTACGAACCAGAACCGCATACAGCAACATTATACAGCGAAAAATATGCCGCCTTTTGTAACCAGAAAGCAGCGACCTAACCGCTATTTGGTTTTCTTCAAAAACACATCAATAAATCCAGCGTTTCTGAACGTTTCAAGCACCGCACCCCTTTCATCTTTTTTAAGCGGGCCGATATACACCACATACAGCAGGGATGGGCCTCTTAGTACTTTTTCAACTACCATCGGGTATTCTTTTTCGTATTGCTGACAGATCTTTTCAACATTCGCAAAATCAGAAAAACGACCAATTTGCACATAAAATGCATCACGTTGAAAAAGGTTGTTAGTACCGGAGGGCACGCTACTACGCTGAGCCTCACCGGCAGGTTCAAGGCGCGTAGCAGGTATTGACTGCGGCATAGTCTGTGCAGCGGATTCAGCCGGTACAGTAGGCTGCTGCGGTATGGCAGGCTCAAGGCGCGTAGCAGGCATTGACTGCGGCGTAGCCGGTACCGCATCTGCATGAGCTGCTCCTTGCTTTTCAGGTGTTTTTTCAAGCCTTTCTTGCTTGGGAGAAACCAGCGGCTCAACATACGGTGGTTCAAGTGGTGCTGTTGGTACCAGCATAAATTGCTGATTCCCAGAACTATCACGCAAGCTTTCTTGTGGCTTTGAAGGAATCGGGTGAGAATCTACTGCACCGCTGTTTGCATCACTCGGATGATGAACAGGAGGCTCAGCGAAATTGGATATCGAATCAATAGTTTGTACTGGAGGCACCGCTACATCAGACGGCTCCTTTGCTTCCGGTTTCTCTACTATGCTCGTTGCTTGCCCATCTGCTGCCGTGTGCATGGTAGCAGATGGAGCCAGCTCTTGGACGATATCTACCGCAGCTTCAGGAGGTTTAGGTGCATTGCTACCTTTTTGTATGGGAGGAACAGAAACAATAGGCTGCGGCACATCTGCAGTATTGTTCCGCAAAATAACCGGCCGCTGAATTTCTGTTACTTCCAATACTGCTGTATCCAATTCTCTTCGCTCTTCCCTCATCATAG
>JBQNBR010000009.1:0-37411 GCA_052169815.1 Treponema sp. | reverse complement strand
ATGCAGGAATAATAACCTATTTTTTTACCGCATAGGCGTTTTCACTTATCCTCCGCACTCATCTTATAGTCTGCATTAAGTCGATGGCATTCGGACTTTTCTGAAAAACCGCCGATGTTAGAAATATGAACAGCAGCAGTGTTACAAAGATGCTCAGGCCTACGGTGAGTTTTCGATTGATAGTCTGCATTATAATCAAACAAACCGGGTTTTCATATTCTTTACAAATGCTCTATCTCTTGCTCGCTTAAACCGGTCGCCTGCATAATGAATGACATATCGCAGTTTGCCTATTTCATAAACCGAGCTGTTTCAAGCTTTGCTTGACGGGTGCCTTCAGCAAGACCAAGCGCTTTGCCTTGTTGTAATCCATCCTTTCGTGCATCCATTTCAACTAAATTCAGTAACATGTATTCTTGTCTCCTTTCCTCATTTTCTTTCAATTCCTTGATATACTCATCTATTTTTCGGATAAACGGCCTATCGCTCATAATCCCATTCATATATTCCAAGAATGCTTTAAGGTCCGGATTGTGTTCCTTATTTGCCGCAGCGCTGTTGATAATGACCTTTGTAACACCGTCTGCTAAGATAATTGTGTTATTTTCGCTGCATATCGTTTTGAATGTATACACCGGCAAGCCGCTGTCCAGATAGTCAAACGGACAAAAAAATAAAATAAACGAATCGGGTAAATCGGTATAATAACTTCCTTTTTCAAGGCTGCTGACATCGATAACCGATTGATAATAACGCAGACGTTTGGCAAGATCTTGCTTATTGGTTGTTTGCATTTCAACATCATAGACATTACCGTTGCTGTCAGTAATCCATACATCAAGACGTATGCCTTTTGCGTAGCCTGCGTGATCGAAAGTTTTTTGGTATGTAATATCAGTAATCGGGCCAATCGAATCTGCAAGTATCATATTCAATACTGTTGTACAGATCGATTTATCCTGCATGACCAAGCAAAATATATAATCGTCAATTATTGTTAAATCTTCAAAAGGTTTTCTCATCTTTTCCTCCCCTGCGTATTATAGCATAGTTTTTATTTAATTGAGAAGAAGTACTGATATATCGACCTAAAAATTAGGTGCTATTTTTAGTGATTTTGAAGCCATCACAGCCCCATCCGTTTATCAAAAAAATAGTTCAGTATATCGGCGATCAGATTTGCAAGCAGCACACAGACAGCCGTTACCGCAGTAATGCCGAGCAAGACGGGATAGTCTCTAAAATGTACGGCGACGAAATTGAGCTTACCGATACCAGCGGAACCCATGGAAGTTTCTTATTCAAAAGAATGCCGAATTCCTGTAGGGTCGCTTTGCGGTCTGCCGTATTGAGCTGTTTGCGGTTTAAGTCCAAAAGCTAATCAGCTTTCTTTGAACGGAATGCTGCGATATTCCAGCCGAAGCTGCCTTTTTTACCACCCCGCTACTCTGTGGCGATTTTGGTAATTCTGCGGTTTTTCCACTATTCTTGACGCGTTTGTCTCTGCTCAATTTATAGATAAATCTTGAAATTTATAAATTATTTTTATATAATGAGACGTTGTGTTTTCTTGGCTTTTTTATAGGAGGAAAGGGTATGAAAAAGCATTATATGGTTGTAGCAACGGGGGCGATCATTGGACTTGCAGCTCTTGTACTGGTGCAATTAGGAAATCCTGGCAATATGGGGTTTTGTATTGCCTGTTTTTTACGGGATATTGCGGGAACGCTTAAATTGCATACCGCTACCGTTGTACAGTATATGCGGCCTGAAGTAATTGGTCTGGTGCTCGGTGCTTTTGGCATTGCTTTTGTCAAAAAAGAATTTAAGCCGCGCGGGGGGTCTGCTGCTTTTACCCGCTTTGTATTGGGATTTTTTGTGATGATAGGTGCCCTTGTATTTTTGGGATGTCCTTTAAGAATGTTTTTAAGGCTTGGTGCCGGAGATGTAAACGCAGTCTTAGGATTAATTGGATTTATCGGCGGCATTATTATCGGGGTGGTGTGCTTAAATAAAAACTTTTCATTAAGCAGGGCATATACTCAATCCAAACAGGAAGGCTTTTTGCCGGTTGCGGTTATGGCTGGATTTTTCATATTGCTGCTTGCTTTTCCTACAGTACTTGCCTTCAGCGAAAAAGGGCCTGGAGCGATGAAAGCGCCTTTGTTTATCTCACTGGGTATTGGGCTTGTAGTAGGTGCCTTAGCCCAGCGCAGCAGACTGTGTACCGCTGGCGGCCTCCGCGATGCCATTATGTTGAAGGATTTCCATCTTTTGTGGGGCAGTATTTCAATTGTGGTAGTAGTTGCACTCGGTTCGCTTATCTTGGGAACGTTTAAGCTAGGGTTCGCAGGGCAACCTGTTGCACACACTGATGGATTATGGAATGCGCTTGGGATGGTACTGGTAGGTTGGGCAAGCGTGCTGTTGGGCGGGTGTCCTTTAAGGCAGCTTATTCTAACGGGGGAAGGCAATACTGATTCAGCGGTTACCGTAGTAGGTCTGATTGCCGGAGCAGCCTTTGCACATAATTTCGGCTTGGCCTCTTCTCCGAAAGGGGTAACAAAAGAAGGAGCTATTGCTGTTGTCATTGGGCTACTGGTAACGGCCATAATCAGTGTATACTATTCACTAAAAAATAAATAACATAGTAAATGAAGGAGATTCCCATGGCAGAAACAATAATCGATGTGCGCGGGCTTTCGTGTCCGGAACCTGTTGTGCAAACTAAAAAAGCTCTGGCGCTGCATAGTGCCTTTACCGTATTGGTAGACAGTGAAACGGCAAAAGAAAATATTTTGAGGTTTTGCAGTAATGCTCATGCGCAGACTCAAGTTTGTCAGACGCAGGATGCATGGCAAATTGCGGTTTCAAGATGAGCGAGTACCTCATAACGTTCCATACGCATTACGATTCCCTTGTTTGCACGAGAAAGCTTAGAGATACTCCTTTGCTACAACAAGGGATGCTTATTAGTAGACTGATCCCAGTTCCGCGTGCGGTAAGTTCGGGATGCGGAACAGCAGTGCATCTACAGTGTAACGATGATACGGTTTTCACCAAGCATTTGTTTTCCGAACTTGAGTATGACAGTATTTATAAAATAGACGGTGATACGTATACCGAACTGTAAGCATGGTAACGTATTAATAGCAGAATTGAACGTCTGGAGGGGATGCGATGAGCTGTACAGTTGGTCAAAATTTTGATTTGCTTGCAATAGCTCGGCGCTTCTTGCGGCGAAATGAAGAGAATTGAAGCCAACTGCAATCCCTTCTAAGACCCCATACCGCGTTGAGGTTGGTGATTTTATTGATATTTCCTGTTGACATACAGATAACGTCTCCTTTATTATAGGCGCATAACTGATTTGTGTAGAAATCAGATTTCTTTATTGGATGGGGACCATGAATAAAAACAATTGTATCAGTAATGAACGTATGCCTTTTCTTGCCTTTTCTTATGATGATGATGATTTCGATAGTGATGATGATTTTGACGACGACGATTTTGACGATGATGATTTTGATGACGATGACGAGTTTGATGATGATGATTTTGACGATGATGACGAGTTTGATGATGATGATTTTGATGACGATGACGAGTTCGATGATGATGATTTCGACGACGATGATTTTACGTACGACGATGAAATGGATGAGTGAGGCATCTTATTGTAAAAATTGCTTTGTATAAGCATACGCAAAAAGCATACAGGTAGTGTGTTTTTTGCGTACTTCACGATACCTCAGCCGAAAAGGCGAGGGCTGTCATACCATAGCCGCTCTAAATCATAAAATTTCCGTGCGGCAGGGCTCATTAAATGGATGACGATAGTACCAAAGTCAAGTAATTTCCACTCTTCCCCATCGTTCTTTTTTCTGATGGTTCTGTATTCTTCTATGTGCAGTGCGCGCGCTGCTTCCATAATATGGTTTTCTAAACCTGCTGCTTGTTTGCCGCTCGTGACGGTTGCAATAACCCAAAAATCAGTCCAGATATTTGCCGATCGCAAATCGAGGACCACAACGGAATCAGCTTTTAAATCATGCAAAAGAGAGCCGAATTGCACAGCTGCTTGTTCAAATAGTGTATTCATAGTATATCCCTTATTATTTAGGTTTGACAAAATACCCGTTAAAATCTTTACCTAAAATTAACGTAAAATCCACATTGGTTTCATTGCCAAGGCTGTCGGAACCTATGGGGGTAGATTCAACATTTTGACATTTTATGACCTGTGCGACAAGCCTTGCGACGGACGGGTTGCCAATTCTGTCAATGAGCACGGTGTGTTCAATATTCGATTTTTGTGCGTTCCCAATGGTAATAACATCATAACCGAAGCTTTGATACAGTTCAGAGACAGTACGGGCAAGCCCATTGGTTTCAGTTCCGTTAAGAATTTCAAGCGCATATACCCGCTCTATTGCTTCTCCTTCTTCTGAGGCGAGGGTTGCAAGCGTTTGCCCCATAATTTCTTTAATTTGCTGCCCTTCTCTAAAGGGGAATAGTAATTGCTTGTCATCGACAATCCTGATTGCTCCGGTAAGCCTTTGCGGCACTAACCGTTCGGTATCAAGATGTGATAGATATTCAAGCAAGCGTTTAAAATCTTCCCCTGCAATATTACTGTGCAAGAAAGAACTGAATAGACTAAACCGTGCTTTTTCAAAAAAGAGGGGATGCTCGTTTATGCTGCGGAAAAAAGCTAGTACCGCCTTTTGCCTTCGTATAACCGCTTCGCCTTCAATGTCGCTATCGGTTTCATATAGCACATAGTTGCATATTTTGTCCCCGTCAAGTAGCACTGACCCTGAAGGAAGTAAAATTTTCCCATACTGCTCTGAATCGAAATCAATAGGCGTGGGAATAAAAACTGAGATCCCACCTAAAAAATCAATGAGCTGTGCAAATGCCGATAAGTCACACTGTACGTAAAAAGGAATGTCAATTCCGGTTAATTTTTCAATCTCAGCTTTGTATGCTCCAGGGCCTTTTTCAATATACAGGGCCGAAATAGCATCAGTACGCCCAAGCTGCGGTAAAATTAAGCCAATATTACCGGGAATGTCAAACATAGCTGCTCGCCTTGTTTGTGGGTAATGTGCAATGATACTCGTTGAAAGGGGATGCCCTTCGTATTCAATAATAAATAGAATTTTAAGCAGCTTGTCTTCCGAAAGGGATGTTTTTATGGTATCGCTTTTCACGCTCCGGCCGACAATGAAACCTGCTGGAATGAGCATAATAAGTATAAGCAGTAAAAAAATCACGTTTTTACTATTATTCACTTTTTTTCTCCTTCATTTTTTGCTTCTGCATGGTGTGATATACTTTCCATGTGGCAGGGTGTACGCTCTGGCCTTTTTTTTCTACAAAATGAATTGCCTCATCAAGTACCGCAAAAAACAAATCATCAAGAGAGATTTCTGGTACTTTTTTTCTCAATAGCTCAGCATTTTTTCTACCGGGTTCAATTTTATCTGAAATATATACTATTTTTCCAATTGCATCAAACTGAGCTGAACCAATGGTGTGGTAGCGGATGGCGCGTAGTATTGCCGGTTTATGTATACCGAATTGTTCACGCACTACTACCGCAGCGGCAGGGCCGTGTAACAGTTCAGTGCTATTTTGCTCATCGCTTCGGAGGGGGATGCCTCCCGCTTGGGCTAAGTGCAGCTGTACATCTGGTGGCATTTCTTTGCAGATATCGTGGGCCATACCGGTTAGAAAACAGAGCCGCTGCTGCTTAGTGGTACAATGGTACCGCTGTGCAAGGGATTGCGCAAATACAGCCACTCGGCATGAATGGTCGTAACGGGCTTCGGAAAGATGGAGCCGGGCAAACTGAGTGAGAGATATAATTAATTTTTCAATATGCTGTGTATCCATAAAGATTATGCTCGGTAATATAGGTGTATACGGCAGGAGGCACAAGATACCGCCAGCTTTTTTTCTCTGTTATGGCATTCCGTATTGCAGTTGAAGAAAGCGGCAATATTTCATTTGCGAGGCATTGATGCGGCGGCAATGAGCCCGTTGTGCAGGGATCACTATTTCGCTTGCCTGCAATAAGGTCAACGTAGGTTAGTAGCTTTTCTGCTTGATGCCATTGGTAAAATTGTGCAAGCAAATCATCGCCGATAATCAAGCCGATTTTGCCTTCGATTTGAGGATAGGTTTTATATAAAAACTGAACAGTATCGATAGTGTACGAAACGCCACCTCGGTGCACTTCGCATAATTCACAGTAAAATGTAGGATTCCCTTGTATTGCGTGCTGTACCATGGTAATGCGGTCTTCAAGGCTACAATTTTTGTATGCTTCTTTAAAAGGAGATAAAAAGGCCGGTACAAAAGCAATCTTGTCGTATGAATACGTCTGGCATACAGCATCAGCAAGGGCCAGATGGCCGATATGGATAGGGTTATACGATCCACCCAGTAGGGCCAGCTTCATTTTTTACCTTTCTTTTTGCGGTTTAAGCTGACGGTAGCGCCAAAACCCTCCTGCGGTACGTATACAGGATCCGGCAACGTTGCTTGCATAAAATCAGGTATAGTGGTCGGCTCCTGCTCTGCTTTATGTTGAGGATTGTTGGTACCGAGAGAATCCTGACAGCTATCACTGACTAGGTGAATGAAAGCATCTTTTACTTCATCAAGTCCCCACCGGTTATGTACTGAAATACCTAAAATAGGCAGATTGGGATACTGCGCTTTTAATGTTTCCAAGCGTTCTTTTGTATGCGGCAGATCAAGTTTGGTGGCGATAATATATCTCGGTTTATGGATGAGTGCTTTTGAGTACGTGCTCAATTCATTGGATAGGGTTTCGTAGGCAGTTAAATAGGTATCATCCGAAAGATCTATTAAAAATGCTAGTCCGGCAGTACGGGAAATATGCTTTAAAAACTGCATGCCGAGTCCGACCCCGCTTGAGGCTCCTTCCAAAATGCCCGGAATATCTGCAAGAATAATATCCTGCTCATCATTTACATGGAGGACACCTAGATTAGGAATCTTTGTGGTAAAAGGGTAGGGAGCAATCTTAGGCCGGGCATTGGTGAAAAAATCAAGCAGCGATGATTTACCTGCATTGGGGAAACCGACAAAGCCGATATCGGCGATGATGTTGAGTTCAACCTTTACCTTGTGCGTAACACCTTCTTTACCGGGGAGAGCAATGCGTGGTGCCTGGTTCGTGGCCGTTTTAAAATGGCAATTTCCCCAGCCGCCTTTTCCTCCAGTGAGAAAACACACGGTGCCTTCTGTTTGATTGCCGAAATCATATAAGAGTGCCCCCGTTTCTGCGTCTTTTACTATGCACCCCGGGGGAAGCGGAATGATACAATCGGCACCTTTTGCCCCAAAACGACGGGAACCTTGCCCATCTAAGCCGTTTTTCGCTTTGAATACCCTTCTATGCCGTAAATGCACTAAGGTACGCATATTCCGCTTGATTTCAAAGAAAACATCTCCACCTTTTCCGCCATCTCCACCTGAAGGCCCTCCCTTTGGAACATATTTTTCACGGCGGAAAGCAATGCAGCCGTTTCCTCCTTTCCCTGATGAAACTTCA
This sequence comes from Treponema sp., assembly GCA_052169815.1. GTDB lineage: Bacteria > Spirochaetota > Spirochaetia > Treponematales > Treponemataceae > Treponema. Next base: position 29,820 of record JBQNBR010000009.1, on the reverse strand, counting down.
AACACTGCTTCATCTGCAAATTGTATCATACGCTACTACCTTATACAAAAAAAGCCGGCGTGTGCCGGCTCACCATATGGTTTTATTGAGTTATAACAGAAGCTAAATGCCGCCCTTTACACTGATGATATACCACAACGCCGTTTGCTGTTGCGAACAGGGTGTCATCCGCGCCACGTCCTACATTGTCTCCCGGATGAATAGGGGTTCCGCGCTGGCGAACTAAAATCGAGCCTGCTTTTACTGTTTGGCCGCCATACACTTTTACACCTAAATATTTTGGATTGGAATCACGCCCATTTTTAGCGCCGCTCCCGCCTCGTTTCCGTGCCATAATAATCTCCTTTTCTCTGAAAAGCACTGTTATTCGTTCTTACCAGAGTATTTTTCACATACAATCGCTTGAGGATACTCTTGCTGCAGCGAGTGCAACCCAAGCCATAAAAATTCAGCTGCATATTGTAAACGTTTGCTTTCAGCTGCTTCGTAGTGAGCAACGGAAAAAGATACAAACCCTCTTTGTTCTGCGTTATACTGCAACGCAATCGCATCAACTGAGCGAAGTGTGTATACCGTTGTCCGTAACAAAATACTTGCTGCAGCGCATACAATATCTTGCCCTTTGTGTTCGATCCCCGCATGACCTGAAGCAGTACATGCTATAAGCCGCCCTTCGTTGTCAAGCTTTAATCGAACGATAATCATACCAAAATATTATATCCCGCTTATTGAGTTAACCGTGATATAAGTATAGTGCTGTCGGTGTCCAATAGTACGGTGATAATCTTTTTTGCTTTTGTATTTGTATACAATGATTTTTTTATCCCGCATACTTTGTCCAACCGTTGCAGCGATTGCAGCGCCGGTGATGTACGGGGTCCCAACCGTTACTTTACCGTCGTTGTTTGCTAATAACACCGTATCGATAGTAAGCGTTGAACCTTCCGGTTCAGTAATTTTATCTACACGGATTTTAGCGCCTTGTTCAGCTTTATACTGTTTTCCCTTATATTCAAAAAGTACGTACATAATAGCCTCTCGTAATCTGTTCTTGACAAAAAAGTCTCTGTTAAAGCACTAAAACGGCTTTTTTGCGTTTAACTAGATTTTGTAGATTACTGTGTATGCGAACGGGGTGCATAGTAAGCATCTGCAAACCTATTTTAAAAATGTATATTTTTTATATATATCATAAAAGGAGCAAAAACGTCAATACAACTGGTAAGTATTTTCCGGTGGAATCAGTCTCTTGGTGGAAGGTGGGCGTTATACAAGAGCATAAGTCAGGTGAAGACTACGGTTTTCCTACACATTGAGGCTTGCTTTTTTTTAAAACCGCTGCTATACTAAAAAAGTAAGAATAGTGCGGAGGTTTTATGATGAAGAAGATACGCAGCTTATTATTTTTTTCTGCTTTTTTTCTGTGTGTAATGTCTTTTTTCCCATTAACTGCAGAATCGGAAAAATCTAGTATGTATTATGTCAATACGCCTATTGTGAAGATATTCTCGCATCCAAAAGGATATCATATTATTTATCGGCGTGCTAATTTAGAGACCAGCGAAGTTTTTATTCCTTCAAAGTGGTTAAGTATGCACGTAAATAAAGCGGATGTGTTTCCTATAAATACCCGCGTTTCTCCTTATCTATCTTTTTTTATTCAAGATGGAAAATGTGAGTATGTGCGGCTTCACATACCGATTGATATGAAGTCTCAGTATTGGGGCGTTCAAGCTTCTCCTGAGCAGTATAATGACAAGTTTGAAAATGTAGAAACGCTCCCCCTTGAGTTTTAATGTATATGCTTCAATAAAAGCGAGCGTGCCCTGTATAAAACTGCGGCACGCTTTTTTATTCGTACAGAAGGGTTTAATACTTCGACGCTTTGCGTCGGAGGCATTGATTATTATGACGAAGGCGCACATGAATCCTATTGCTACTCCCCTTATTCCACAAGATCTTATTACCTTTCTTGAAAGGTACCATACTTTTTTAATTGCAGGGCATAAGGAGCCTGACGGTGATTGTATTGGCAGTTCTCTTGCGCTTTCTTTCTTTTTAGAGCGTTTACATAAAAAAACGGTGATATTATCAGCAGGACCTTTTAAACGCCCTGAGGTGCGCATGTATGAACGGTTGTTTTTGGCTGAAATACCTATCGAGATAAAAAAAAATCCGGACGGTGTGGCAGTAGTTATTGTTGATTGTTCAGGTAAAGAGCGCACAGGCTCTCTTGCGGAAGAACTTGAAGGTTTCCCCGCGATATGTATTGATCATCATGCGACCAATACGGAAGAAGCTTCTGCTTCGTTAGTATACGCTGCCGCCCCTTCCACTACCTTTTTAATTCAAGGTATTATAGAAAAGTTTTGTGGAACCGTAACACAAAAAGAAGCAGATATGCTTTTTTTCGGCTTATGCACTGATACCGGTTTTTTCCGGCACTTAGACGATCGAAGTGCGGTGGTATTTGAATACGTTTCACGGCTGATTCGAGCCGGTGCAAATCCAAAACGAACATTTGCGCTCATAAACGGGGGGAAATCTTTTGAGTCTCGGACGCTGCTTGCGCGAATCCTGCAGAGAATGCAACCGTATTATAGTAGAAAACTGATTGTTTCGTTTGAAACGTATGCTGATATGCAGGAATTCGGACTTGAAAACCGCGATTCCGATACAGCGTACCAGCTCATTCAAAGTATTGTTGGCGTTGAGGCGATATGCCTGGTGCGTCAAGATACGCAAACTCATTGTAGCGTAGGGTTTCGTTCATTCGATACCATAGACGTGAGTTCCGTTGCTGCTTCATTCGGTGGTGGCGGGCATAGACAGGCTGCAGGACTCTATATCGAAGGAACGATTGAAGGCCTTATCCCTCAGTTGGTAAAAGCCTTTGCACCTCAATTTGGTGCATCATAGGGTAATCTTGAGAAGTGATCAGCGGGCTCGTTTTGCTCGCTTAAGCAAATACAGTGAAAGGCAGAGAGCGCCGAGCTCACTTAAAAAAGCGGATACCCATATACCGGTTTCGCCGATAAAGCGTGGCATTATCAACAAAAAGAGTGCATTACATACAAGGCCGCGTATGAGCGTGATACCTACTGAGTACTGGATTTTTTTTACCGCAGTAAAATAAGCGGCTATAAAAATATTTATACCCATGATGCTATATGCAAGGCTGTATATATGCAGTGCGGTGGTTACCTCACTACTATTGTTGGTGTGAGCAAAAAATAGAACGCCGATAGTGGAAGCAAAGCAATTCACAAGAGCGTATGCAAGGATACCCAGTGCAGCTATGAAAATCAATGAAAAGGAGCGCATTTTCTGCAAACTTTTGAAGTCTTTTGCACCAAAGAGAAAACTCATAACCGGTTGAATCCCTTGTCCAAATCCAATCATCGTCATCGTAATGAATGAAGTGATATACGATACTACTCCAAATTGGGATACACCTGAAATACCTATTATGTTTAAAATAACGTAATTATAAATAAACAGCAATAATCCAGATGAAATTTCTGTTATAAATTCTGCAATTCCTGTTTTTACAATACTTATACTGTATTTTATATAGGCTACTGGTACTTTTACAAAGTGTATAAGTCGGGCTTTGAACAAAAGGTAGCACAGTAGTAAGGAGCAGGTCACTATTTGTGCAATACCGGTAGCAAAAGCGGCTCCTCGTACTCCGTATGAATATATGACAATATATCGATAATCCAAAGCGATATTAGTTATGGCACCAGCTATTACACAGAAAAGTGGATAGAGCGGGTTACCATCAACTTTTATGTAAATTTCAAATGCATAGCCTGCCATATAAAACACACTAAAAAGGACTATAGTAGTAAGATAGTCTTTTGTAAATGGATAGGCCGGTTCAGTGGGGTGTATCCCTAATAGGCGGATAATGCTATCTATGTGCATATAGATGAGTGCACTTGTACAAAGCGCTGCGGTTACGTTCATGATAGCGGCGAGCGTAAAGAGCCTATTGCCTTCTTGGTACTTATGTTCTGCAAATGCAATGGCTATTAACGTTGAGCTTCCTACTCCTATCATAATAGCGATAGAAAACATGCCGTTAATAAACGGTAATGCAATGTTCACACCGGCAAGGGCGGCGGCTCCAATGCATCTGCTTACAAAGATACCGTCTACCATTGTGTAGAGGGTGAAAACCCACATTGATATGACATTAGGAATGGTATAGGCGCCTAGTATTTTTATGAGTGTGCGGGTTTCATACATGCAGGGAGAGTTTATCATATTTTGCCTTTCTGTAATAGGGATTCAACATGAAAGCAAAGTATAGTAACATAGCTTTTTGATTTGTACGGAGATTTTAATGCCCTTGCGTCTTGTAGCTGTAACAAAGGGCATTAAAGTCGAGCTGTATCTTCCCGTAACTGAGGTTCTTTTTAGGCAACTGTGGTTCTTTTTCACTAAAATCCCTGATTTTCTAGAAGATTTTTACTATGATATTAAAAGCTGAAGTTTCTGGACAGCCCCAAGGGAGTTTATATATAGTATGAAAACATACGAATCTATTTCTCATGCGATGCCTCAAACTGGTACACACCGAAAACATACCAGCTTGAGGGTTAAGACTTTTGCTCAATTTGCCTTATTTGTCGTGCTGATCGTATTATTGACAATTTATCCGCAAGCGAAGCGCATCATTACCAAGCGCTTACAACAGACGGGGATAGATGAATTTAAGTATATAGAAAAACTATCTCAGCTTTATTTTGCAACAGCAAAGGATACCTTCTCAACGTTGCTGTCGCTTGACCAGATTGTTTCCGTTGATAACAGCATCACTTCATATAAAGATAAAAAGACGCCTACTGGTGTTTCTGAAATGAAACCGGTGCCCGGCAGCTATGAAGAAAGTGTGAATGACTTATTTATACGATTTGAAAAAGCAAATGCTAACGTTCAAGCGCTCTTTTTTGCGATTGAAGAACATGGAGGTTTTTTGCGGTATCCTCCGGTCAATCGAAAAGACGGATACGATTCCCGCACTCGCAGCTGGTATAAGATCGCAAAAGAAATGAAGAATCAATTGTATGCAAGCGAGGCAGTTAAAATTGCCCCGACTCATGCTGTACTGTCGATTGTTCAAACAGTATATAATACTGAAGGAATATTTAAAGGGCTTTTAGGAATGAATATCGATTTAACGGGATTGCGTTCGTCGATTGCTGCAAAATCTGGAGAGCAAGCAACTTCAAAAACGATCCTTGTTGATAAAGACAATAAAATTATTGTGAACACATTTAACGATACGGAAGTCTGTACACTGATGGCTGATATCGGCATAGAAAAACTGAAGGATTATACGTATGATACCCAAAAAACAGCCAACATCACGATAAATGGGATACCGTATTACGTTACAATGGCTCCGATTGAAACAGCGGTTACTACGCTCGGCGCGATTATCTTCGTTCCGAACACCGTTGTAGCCCAGCAAACAAAAGCGCTTATTTTCTCTTTGATGGGAACAAGTGCGGTTATCATACTACTTGCAATTATTTTTTCTCTGTTTTTTACTAATACGATTATTACACCGATTAAGCGTATTAACACAGCGTTGAAAGATATTGCACAAGGTGATGGAGATTTGACGGTGCGACTGCCGATAACCGGAAATGATAAAATTACTCAATTGGCGGAGTATTTTAATGCAACCATTCAAAAAATCGGCGCTTCAATTCACTCAGTTGGTAAAAACAGCGCCTCGATGGAAGAGATCGGAAATGAGCTTGCTTACAATATGACCGAAACCGCAAGTGCTGTGCATGAGATTAGTGCAAATATCGACGGAGTAAAGCAACAGGCAATGACTCAAGCGGCAAGCGTTACCGAAACTGCTGCTACCATCGAAGAAATTGTCAAAACCATTAAGCAGCTCAATACCGGCATCGAAACACAGGCAGCAAGTGTCGCGCAATCCTCTTCCTCCGTAGAAGAAATGGTTGCAAATATTGCTTCTATGGGGCAAACACTCGGTAAGACCGATGATGCCATCAGAAATTTGACCGCTGCCACAGGGGATGGTAGGTAAAGCCACGCTGGTAACATCCAATGCCGTAACGCAAAAGATCGCCGAAGAATCCGGTTCGCTGATGGAAGCGTCGAGCGTTATTCAGCATATTGCCTCGCAGACTAACTTGCTTGCTATGAATGCAGCAATTGAAGCAGCTCATGCAGGTGAAGCAGGTAAGGGTTTCGCCGTTGTTGCAGACGAAATCCGCAAGTTAGCGGAGGATTCTGCGATGCAGGGCAAGACAATTACCGCAACGCTGAAAACGCTCAGTGGGGAAATTGAGACGCTCTCAGCATCGTCTAAAACCGTAGAAGGAAAATTTAATACTATTTTTACGCTTGCGGACCAAGTAAGAGAAATGAATGCTCGCCTGACCGAAGCGATGCGGGAACAGGAAAAAGGCAGCAGAGAAGTATTGGCCGCAATCAAGAATATCAATACGGTAACAGTGGAAGTACAAGCCGGTTCTGAAGAAATGCTGAAAGGCGGAGAAGGGGTAACACAAGAGATACGGAAGTTAGATAACTTAACCCGTATCATCACCGACAGTATGAACGAAATGGCAGCAGGTGCGGTGGAGATTAATAACGCGGTACAAGAAGTAAACGAAATAACACAGAATAATAAGCGGAATATTGAGAATCTCACGAAAGAGGTTGGACAGTTTAAGGTATAGGATCGTTTATTCGTGAGGAGAGTTTAATACCTCAGGCGCTTCTAGCGTCGAGGTTGTTGATTTTCAGCCGCTGATATAGCGTGGTTGAACAACACGGTGAGTTTGCTTTTGCATAACCTATGCGTGTTCCGTGCACGAATTGAACAACTTTCAAAGTTGATTCGCAATCCGCTTTAGCGGATATGATAAACTGTTTCTTTCCAGAATAAAGCCAGCTGATCTGATATTTTGGACGGAACTGAATTCGTATGCGATAGTGTATATATAATCCGCGATGTTGCGGATCCGTTCGAAACTTGATATGTAACTTATGGAAGTATAATAAAAACGATGATGGGAGTTGTAAGTATGAGGCCTACATCCTTTTCAATTGCTGCTCGGTTTTTAATAATTATTAATGCGGTGATCGTTGCCGTTGTTGCTCTGATCTGTGTAGTGATCGGGCTGCATCTTTATGAAAAAAACGATGAACAGTTTAATGGTTTTACCGCTCAGCATGCTGCTGTTATTTCAACAGCAATTACTATATTTATGCAAAATGCTGAACGCTCAGTTGAAATGCTGGCAGAAACAGCGCAGCTGAAAAAAGCTAATCACACAATCTATAATTACACGGAAGAAGCAAAAGATATGCCGGAGAATATCCATAACGGACAGACTGAACGAGATATCCTTGCACTTTTTGATACCATCACCAAAACGAATCCTGCTTTTCAGGTTATCTATATGGGGTTGAGCTGGGGGGCTCATGTTTCAACAAATAGGAAGGTCAGTGCGGGTTATGACCCACGGCAGCGTCCGTGGTATAAGAAAGCAGCGGCGGCAGACGGAAAAACGGTTATTACGGACGCGTATGTGTCTATTAATGGACAACCGACCATTACTTTTGCCCGCATGGTGCATTCCGATGCCAATGAAGTGCTCGGTTGTGTCGGTATTGATGTAAGCCTTACAGACCTTACCGCTGTGATTCGGGGCATTCAGCTGGGTAAAACTGGATATTGTATGCTGGTGCAGGATAACGGTATGATACTGGCTGATCCTAAACACGAAAAATACAATTTTAAACTCATGCAGGAAACGCAAAATCAAGCTTTGACTGAAATCGCCGCTGCCGCGGTGGATTCTACTATAGTTACTTTGGATGGTAAAACGCAGCGGGCATATGTTTTTCCGCTGCCTCAGTTCCAATGGAAGCTCATTATTCTGGTAGAGCAGGATGAAATTTCATCTCTCTTTTATGTGCTTTTGCACAAGATGCTGATTATCGGTAGTCTGATGATTATGGGCTGCTTTGTGCTTGCTTTTGGTGTTTCCCGCCGTATAAAGCGCAGCTTTGCACGGCTTGAAGCCTTATTTGGGAAACTTGCTGCCGGAGATTTAACCGACAGAATAGAAATCAATAGAAATGATGAAGTAGGACAGCTGATGGGTATGTTCAATGAGACGATAGAACACACCCATTCCATGATTGATATTTTGAAGCATGAAGTTAATGCCATGGATGCTGTCGGTTCGGAATTATCCGGTGATATGGAAGAAACGGTTGCTGCTGCTCGGGAAATCAGCGGTAATGCGAGGTATATAAAAGACAGGGCGGTAACTCAAGCAGGAGAAGTGACGGAAACGGTGGCGACTATTGATCAAATTAATGGAAAGCTTACCCGTTTGGCTTCTCACATTAAGATGCAAACTGAAAATATTACGCAGTCTTCACGATCTGTGACAGTAATGGCGGAAAATACCATTAAGGTGGCGCAAACACTGGAACAAAATAATGAGCTCATTAAAGCGGTTTATCGGCAGGCAACCGTCGGGAAAGACGAAGCGCGGATAGCAAATGAAGTAATTGTGCAGATAGCGCAGCACTCTCAATCTTTGTTGGAAATTAGCGAAATCATTCAGACTATTGCAAGTCAAACCAATCTGCTGGCTATGAATGCTGCGATTGAAGCGGCTCATGCAGGAGAAACAGGGAAGGGCTTTGCAGTTGTTGCCGGAGAAATCCGTAAGCTTGCCGAAGAAACGCACCAGCAAGGGAAACGGATCGGCGTTGTCCTTAAAGAAACGGCAGAGGTTACCCAGCATCTGACCGAAATAGGGCTGAATACGGAGAATATTTTTAAGGGGGTGTATGAGTCGGTACACCAAATATCTGAACAAGAGAATTCTGCAGTTGTGCTCATACGCGAACAGCGGCAGCGGGGGCTTTCTGTGCTGGATACCATAAAGCAAATCGATAGTATAACAGGAGAAGTTCAGACTGGGGCAGCAGAGATGCTTGAAGGTGGTAATATCATTGTCCAAAAAATGCAGAAACTCACAGAGATTACGAACCAAACAACCGATAGTTTGAATGAAATAGCGAGTGGTGCTCAGCAAATTACCCGCGCAGTAGAGGAAGTGCGGGTAATAGCGCAAAAAAATAGGACGAGTATTGGTAACTTAGCAGTAGAAGTTGATAAATTTACTGTTTAATCTGTCCGGTAAGCGAGTGTACTACAATCCGCGTGGCTATTATACAGTATACGGGAACCGTTTGTGGATCTGGTGCCGTCACCTCCGTACGCATTGAACAGGGCTCAATGCATATCCGCCCTGCATTGATCGTTTTACTGCGCTATCGAAGTTATATTGTGCTCTCTCATAAACAACATCGCTGTGATAAACGGATAGATTGCCTCGAAAGAGCCTTGCAGTCTTTATAATGCGGAATCCCTGAATAGGCAATTAGGTTAACTTGACAGGGTACCGGTAAGTCTATATTATTTTGCCATAAAAATGTTAGTTATCAGAGCGTCATACAGTCTATACGGACGATGGTATATACGAAGGAAGTCTTTTGCATACAAGAAAAATAGTTTTACATGAATTGTATACCAATAACGGTAGCCTTGTTTCCGGTGAACATCTTGCGAAATTATGCGGCGTAAGCAGGGCCGCGATATGGAAAGCAGTACAGGCGCTGCGGCAGGAAGGCTATAGTATTTCGGGTACGCCGAATGGCGGCTATATGCTTACAGATACCGTTGATCTTATTGATGCAAATCTGGTGAAATGCTATATGTCGGCGCATTTTCCTTTGTATGCGCATAATGTAATTGAATGTTTTAAAGAAATCGATTCAACAAACAATTATGCAAAGCGTATATTAGCAGATTGCGGAAATCTACGGGATGCTAATGGGGAATTAACTGCAGCAGGTGAAAAGTATCATGGTTCTATCATTATTGCGGAATCTCAAACAAAAGGGCGCGGTCTTTTAGGAAGAATGTTTTACTCACCTGCTAAAACCGGTATTTACCTTACGATTATATACGCTCCACGGGGAGGGATTACTAAGCCTGCTCGCTTGACTGCTTACACAGCAGTTGCAATATGTAATGCAATTCAAAAACTGTATGCAATACAACCTGCAATTAAATGGGTAAACGATATTTTTATCAATGGTAAAAAAGCGGGTGGTATTTTGACGGAAGGCGTAACAAGTTTTTCAACGGGGCTTATAGAGTCGGCCATTATTGGTATTGGTATAAATATTGAACATAATCCGGAAGCTTTTCCCGCTGAAGTAGCGCACATTGCAGGTTCTATTCTTTCAGAACCTCATGAGCACACGATAAAAAGATACGAATTAGCGGCTGAAATCGTGGGGCAGGTTTTAAGTGTGTATGAAAAACCTGCGGAAGAGGTTATGGCTGCGTACAAAACATTTTCTTTTATCATTGGAAAGATGATCCAGGTGCATCCTATTATCAGCGATGCAGTGCTCGGCTATTCTGCGAAAGCTATTGATATTGATAATGAAGCTGCACTGATTGTTGAGCTTGAAGACGGCTCGCACAAAAGACTTTTTTCTGGTGAAGTAAGTTTACGCTCATCGCAATTTGCACCAACCTAGGTAGGGGAAATGTTTTGATAAATTCATCCAGTTATGATTAATACCTATAATGAAACAGATCTGCACCATACATTAAAAAATCTTTATACGAATGATCATGCACAGCAAGAAGTAAAAATTGGCAATTTTGTCTGTGATATTTGTATTAAAGATAAAAAAATAATTGAAATTCAAACAGCAGTTTTGTCTTCTCTTAAAAAAAAGTTGATACGGCTGTTGCCCATTTACGAGATTGAAATTGTATACCCTATTATTGAAAATGCTTACATCCTTATGCTTAATGCGGATGGCACAAAACGCAGTTATCGGAAAAGCCCAAAGCATGGCTCTTTTTTTCAAATTTATAGAGAACTATATCATCTTGCAGATATACTTGATCAAGCTAATCTTTTTTTTACCATACTTTACGTTGATTGTGATATTGTAAAAATTGATGATAAAAAGGGGAGGAGCAGATATCATCGCCCCCGCATTCTCAACAAAAGGCTGCTTAAGATACATAAGCGGGAATATTTGCATGGACTGGATTCTTTTACTAATAGGATTATGGAACTTCTGCCTGATCCCTTTACCAGTGCAGACTTACGAAAACTTGGTACTAAAGGACATACCTCATATGTGATATCATTTTTAAAAAGAACAGAAAAAATTATGTTTTACTTAAAGGAAGGAAGATATCACGTATATAAAAAGTGTATAAAAAAACACTGACCATTAGATAACTAATAGTCAGTGTTCATCAAACCATCAAACGAATAAAGGTATTACCATGCGTCCTTTATATCGTCAGCATCGCGGAAATCAACTTCATAGAGATCCGTTACTGCTCGTAAATCATCAAAATAAATGTAATAATTTCCATAGGTATGTATTTGATCGCATTCAATACGGAAGCCAACAACTTTCAATCCCATACTAACACCGTAGTGATAATCTTTTTGCACAATACCAGTTTGTGATACAGAATTCTGCGGCGGTATTGCAACCGACATTAATTTCCAACCTGCGTGATTGAGCTTCCCTACATACAGTTCATACCGTTGGCCTAAAAAATCTTCCAGGATGAGTTTTAGAACATGCGGGTAACTGCGGCCTGCGACCCAAACGCTAATCGTTTTAGTAATTCCTTCAATGGGAAGTGGTTTTACTGCCCGTACTTCAAAGCTGTTATGGCCGCGTCGGTAGAACGAAACTTTTGCACCGAATACTTTGTTATCCGGTAAATTTAATCCCTCTTCTGCAGCAAGTGGTTGCTTTTGTTTGGGTGAGCCTTCGAATAAGCGGCCTTGAATAATACCTTCATCAGCGGGCATTGAACAAGTCCATGAACCTTCTACTTCAAATTTATCGACGGAAACTTCTGTAATTCGTTGTTGAGCAGAATCGACGCCGGAAAAAGAAGCCTCAGGGCCTTCAGCCGGTGTAGTTTTGCTGTTTGCTTCTTGAGCAGTAGCAAGAAACGAAACGGTAGACAAGAGTAATAATATAGCAAAATAATTCTTTTTCATTATTTACCACCCTCCTTGGTTTCATCAGCATTAAATGTCGCATTAACTAATTCATAGCCGTCGTATGCTGCTGAATGCATATTGGTTAATACTTTAAGCTCATCAAAGAATACATAGAAATCATGTACTTTTTCTTGAGGTTGTGTACGAATGCGCAATGAAACAAGTTTTAAGTGTTTCACGTCAGATAAATAGGGGGACGCTTGTTGAATATGTGAAGGAATAGATACCGCTAAATTTTTCCAGCCATGGAAATTCAGGGTAGAGATCGGTAATACGTGAACTACACCATAGCAATCGCGAACGAGCATTTCCAGATCGTAGCTATAGCCTGCACCCCATACCCATAAATCAACTCTGCTTATGATACCCTTAAAAGAAATTTCATAAGGCTCCATTCCTTGACCTGAAGCTCCTTCCGAATTTTTTACCGGAAAGATGTCAACCCAGTTATCGCCTTGGCGATTAAACTTAAATTGTGCTCCGAGGTATTTGTGAGCTTTGTCCGGATTGTCATCCGTTTGCATAACGCGAACAGCATTCGGCATTCCGTCAAAATACTTTAAAACAGGGTAGCCGTCAGTAACAAATTTACTTCCGACACCATTCCATGTCCATTCCGATGCATCAGGAGAATCAAAAGTCTCAAGTATGTACGTTTGATAATTAATACGACTATCTTGTGCTATTACTGGAACACAAATAGATGCAAGCATCAGAACAAAGACTGCGACAATAGCACTTTGCTTCATTCCCAACTCCTTTATTTTCATCATTATTCTGAGAAGTTATATTGGATTATAGTATTAAAAAGCCTCTTTGTCAAACTCATCAGAGTACTTTTATCTTACTAATAAAGATATTTCTCTACGTTTGATGAAAATCTACTTTCAATTATCGGCTAAAATAGTCTTTTGTTGAAGGGGATATCTAAAAACTCAGGTATAGTTTTAGATCTGTCCTACAGTATTTTAGTTTATTTTATGTTTAAGCGAGCTTTACGCCTGTGTGCACCATTAAACGCTTTTTCTGCATAAAGCATGTACGATGAGCGCACTGAAGGATATTACGATAAAAATAGCATAATAAAGAATCCGATGTGTGTTAAAATGCCAGAGCGTGTACGCATAAAAGCCGGCAGCAACGGTAAGACAAAAGACGAAAAGACCGCTTGTTAAACCTACTGCTATACGGAAGCCTGGGATACCGTTTATCAATCCAAGCAGTGCATCAAAAAGGAACACAGCACTTGTATAGATAACAATATGCAAGATGATAGGAAGCATATGAATGGACGAACTGTATGTCAGGATAAAGCTGTAAAGCTGTGCGGTAAACAAACCAAATAATACTGAAGGACACCATAGTATCGCTTTGGCTGAAGATAAACAAGCAAGCAAAAAATACAAAATGATACCGAATAGGCTTGGTATGAGTATGTGTATGAATGTATAGATAAACCAATAGCTTGTGAATGAAGCTATTGAACGGTCAAATACGATGCCGAACCATGAAAAAGCTGCAAGTAATAAGCTACCTTCTATTAAACCTATGCCGTAGGCTAAAAAATGACCGGCATGGTTTTTGCGAGATGCAATCTGCGTAATGAAGAGAAGCGGAAAACAAAAAAATAACGTTGCTACCATGGGCTATCCTCTATTCGTGCGGAGGGTTTAATACCCCGACACTTCTAGCGTCGGGGGTGTTGATTATCCCATCAACCCCATGAGTTTTGCTTGCAAGCCTTTATTTTTTGCTATTTTCCGCATTGCTTGGCGAGTTTTTTCAAATTGTTTGAGTAGCTTATTGACTTCCGCTACTGAGGTGCCGGAGCCTTTTGCAATCCGCTTACGGCGGGGTGGCCCTATAATATGGTGATTTTCCCGTTCTTTAATCGTCATGGATTGAATAATAGCTTTTTGTTGTTTAAAGCCGGCCTTTTCAAGACTTTCAGCCGAAATTTGCCCCGCGAGGCCTGGCAGCATATCGATGACGGATTCTATTGAGCCCATTTTCTCAACATTTTCAAGCTGCTCAAGCATATCAGAGAGGGTAAAGGTTTCGCTCGCCATTTTTTTCTGTAGCCGTGCAGCTTCTTCCATATCTAACGTTTCTTGAGCTTTTTCAACTAAAGAAACGATATCTCCCATCCCGAGGATTCTTCCAGCGATACGGTCGGGGTAAAAAGGCTCAAAATCTTCTAGCTTTTCGCCGATACCAGTATATAAAATAGGTTTACCCGTAACGGTTTTAAGCGATAGTGCAGCTCCTCCTCGTGCATCGGAATCGAATTTGGTTAAAATAACCCCGGATAAACCTATTTTTTCATCAAATGTTTTCGCAATATCTGCGGCGTTTTGGCCTGTCATCGCGTCGGCTACAAGGAGCGTTTCAACGGGATGCACTGCTTTTTTTACTAATTCAATTTCATGCATCATAGGTTCATCGATTTGTAGACGTCCTGCGGTATCAATAATGACGGTATCAAGATTGTTTTTTCGTGCAAAGGTAAGCGCATTTTTCGCCACCTGCACCGCATCTTTAGTGGTTTCTTTGTATATGGGGACGACAATTTGATCGGCGAGGGTTGAAAGCTGATCAATCGCTGCAGGGCGTACAAGATCGCAGGCAACGAGCAGGGGTTTTCTGCCTTCTTTTTTAAGCCGCAACGCAAGTTTTGCCGCCGATGTGGTTTTACCGGAACCTTGCAGCCCTAAAAAGAGTATGGTCGATTGGGTATCAGGTCCTTTTAATTGCAAACTTTTCTTTTCGTCACCTAAAAACGAAACCATTTTATCATGCACAATTTTTATGAATTGATGACCTGGATTTACTGCTTTTAAAACGGTTTCGCCTTTGGCTTCTTCGATCGTAGCATTAATAAATCTGCGGACTACTCGTAAATTCACATCTGCTTCGAGTAAAGCCATCTTTATTTCTTCTACTGCTTCTTCAATATTTTTTTCAGTAATGGTGGCTTTGCCGCTCATTTTGCGGATGATATCACTGAAAGTATTGGTAATTTTTTCGAGCATATCGGCTCCTTATGATAAAAGTTTTTTAAAAGCTGATAGCACTCCTTACGTGCTTTGTACTGTATGCGTTCTTATGAAGCAGTACTATATCATGTTTTCAGCGTTATGGGAATATTTATATCGAGTTTTATTTGTGCGGAGGGGAACAATAGTTCAGACGCTTCTTGGCTCGAGATGATGGGCCTTGCAGCGGGGCTGTATTATCTTTTGAGAGCAGCGAGATTGTTGGTTGACAGTATATCGGTTTTATGTTAGCTTATTACCGACGGCATCGTCAGTAATCAACAACCCAGACGCGGCATGTGAGCAGTGTTCAATGTTTCGCACTGACAGTCAAGCCGGCGGTACGCCGGCTTGATAGGAAGTCGGCTTTAATACCCTTTGTTACGACGCTAGAAGCGTCGGGTATTAAACCTTCCCCACGAATAAGCTAATGGTGGAGCAAGCGCATGAGTGCAAAAGAGCGGCTTTCTGTTTCAGCACGGAAACAGCAGATTTGTGAGGCGGCCAAGCAAGTGTTTCTTACAAAAGGATTTGCAGCAACTACAATGGAAGATATTGTCAAGGCGTGCGGACTGAGTAAGGGGGGACTCTATTATCATTACAGCAGTACCGCAGATATATTGTATGATCTGATGCTTATGGGAAATACATATCGGTATGTATTGATAAAAGAATTCATGGAGCAGCATGAAACCTTGTCCCATGAGCAAATGATAGCAGAATTAGTAACGCTTAAAATGCTGGATTCCAATGAATATAAATCCTTGTATGTAATGTTTTTGCTGGAAGTTAAAAAGAACGAAAAATTAAAACAGCTGTATGCAAAGATGCTGCAGGAAAGTCTTAACAATTTTTTGCAGTTTATTGCAGAGCACCAGCTTGATGATTTGGCCTGTTTGGCCAATGAAGACTTTATTTCGTTCACGAATGCAATAATTGTTGCAACGGAATTATTAGAGGTGCGGGATGTTTTCTGGGACCATAAAGATTTTTTTAAAGATATTGTTGAGCTCTATATGCAAAAACATAAGGGAACCTCTAAAAACTGAAGTTTTTAGAGATGCCCATAAAACCAATGTGAGAAATGCTGACGGTATGGAACAATAGGAGGTGCGGTAAAAAGTGCCGGCTAACATAACGCCGCCGCTTTTTATCCCAAGTTTGCGGTGCAAACTTATTTATTCGACCTATTCGATAACTCCGTTATTGAATAGGTCGATTTATTGCGCTTTCTCAAGCTAACGCTTTGCGAAAGCGCCAGCTAAAAACTTTTTCGGAAATTGATATTTTCTGTAAAAGTTTTTATGGAGGAAATATGTCAGATAAACGGGAACAGCTTATAACAGGCAATATGTTTAAGCTCATGTTACAATTAGGTATTCCCGGCATCATCGGAATGCTGGTGATCAGTTTGTATAGTTTTGTCGACGCGATGTTCGTAGGCAAGTATGTGGGAGAAACAGCATTAGGGGCCATTAGTATTGCCTATGCTTTTACTCTTATCAATAACGGCATTGCCGTATTGGTGGGTATTGGTTCTGCATCAATTTTGTCCCGTGCAGTGGGCAGGCAGGATCAAAAAACGATCGATGCCGTTATGGGTAATGTATGTGTGCTTACCTTCAGTCTTTCTGCAGTGGTGATGGTATTCGGTTATATTTTTGCTCCTGCTTTGTTGTACCTTATTGGAGCAGAAGGGGAAATGCTTACCGTAGGTGTACAATATTTGCGTATTGTGTATCTTGGCTCCATTTTTGTTAACTTTGGGCAGGCTTCTAACATGGTGATACGAGGTGAAGGCAAAATAGCACTGGCAATGCTGATTATGGGATCGGGGGCCGTGCTCAATATCATCCTTGATGCCTTTTTCATTATTGTGCTTAAACAGGGGCTTGCCGGAGCTGCCATTGCAACGGTTATTTCTCAGGCGGTATTTGCTGCGGTTAGCCTTTGCTACTTTTTATGGGGTAGTAAGACAGTCCCGCTGAAAAAAATGGCACTTGATAAGTCGTTAGTGAAAGAGACGGTGTCAGTGGGTATGTCGGCGATGATGATGCAGGTATTCGCTTTGGTGCAGCAAACGGTTATGTACGCTACGTTGAAAAAATATGGAGGTGAACAGCAGGTGATCCTCATGGGAGCTTTTTTCCGGTATCTGATGCTCAGCTTTATTCCGCTTTGGGGCTTGAGTCAAGGTTTTCAGCCTTTCATTGGCACCAATTTTGGAGCAGGCCGCTTTGATAGAGTGAAAAAAGGTACCTTTTTGTTCTATGGCTTTGGCATGGTGCTTGCAGTGTTTGCATGGGCGGTGCTGTTAGCAGCCCCTGAAAAAGTGCTCAGCCTGTTTATTACTGATAACCCTGCGCTTGTTGCAATGGGCGCTCCCAATGCAGTGCTCGCCATGTTGATTTTCCCGCTGGTACCGCTTATGATTCTTAACATGACGCTGTTCCAAGCAATTGGAAAGGCGAAACCTGCTGCGTTTTTAGCTCTTTCTCGGCAATTGGTGCTGTTTGTCCCTGCCGTGCTGATACTGCCTCGTTTTATCGGTGTAAAGGGGGTGTGGGCAGCAAGCCCCTGCGTGGACGGTTTATTGGTTGTTATTTCAATGATTATTGTGGTAAAGGTCTTTATGCGTGACCTGCAGCGCACATAGTTCAGGCTGCCCGTGTCTCTTAAAGCTGCAAGCGGAAAAGCGCCGGCATATCCTGTGCTGATGGCTTTAAGAGATGTGAGTGATCCTTGATCGCCTTTCATCAGCACCTTGTGCCTCAGTGCAAAGGGCGAGGGGCTTACTCATTAAACTTGTTCCGATGTAGGGTGTTCTTCTGCGCGCCACGCTTCAAGCTGTGCTTCTATCAGCGCTTTTCCTTCCTGCAGAAGGTTGAGCTGTTCTTCTTTGGTAGCAGGGTAAGGGTAAACTTTGAGGATTTTCACGCGATAGGTATGGTTTTTGAGCTTCGTAGTGATTTGAGAGAACGACGCTATTTCCCAACCGCCGTCAAGCGCTGCAACCGCGACGGGCATAGGTGCTTTGGAAAGAAAGCGGCGGAAGCCCGCTGAGTAAAACGTGCCTACAGCCCCTGTTCGGGAACGGGTGCCTTCTGGGAAAATGACTGGAAGCCAGTTATTCTTTTTAACCCGCTCTGCAAAGCTGTCCATCGCTTGCATGGCCTTGCTCGGGCTTCCGGTCCGCTGCACAAGACAGTGCTGATCGCTTTTGAGCATCACCGAGACAAGTGGAACATAGTCAGCTAATTCTTTTTTTGCAACAAAGCGTAGGCGCTTGCCGTCCAGATAATTCATAAAGGCTATAATATCAAGCAAGCTTTGGTGATTTGAGATAATTAAATACTGATCCGGCAGTGAAGGAACGAGTGAATAATCACCGATAAACCGAAAATGCACATAGGTCGAGAAGATGGCAAAGACGCGGTGTGCGATAACGGTAGCAATATGTGCATTTATTTTTTTACACAGCGGACGGTACAGCGCATAGGCCATACGGTTTAAAAACACAAATCCCATGAGCGTAACAACAACACATGACATACAGAAAAAAACGATCATATACGACCCCATAGTATAATTTAATAGGGCACCTTCTAAAAACCTTGTTGGATTTTTAGAAGGTGCCTCATCAGCAAAGCTGAACATCAGCGTAGCTGATAACGAGTAATTCCATAAGTCTTTATACAATAATGACTATCAGTACCGCCACGGATGGCGGGAGTTTTAGCAACGACAAGTTTTCGTAAGAAAACTTGAAGATACAAACGGTACAAGGATGTACCGTTTGTATCGCAACATCGCAAATGAAAATCAAGGAAAACCTCGAAAAACTTCAGTTTTTCGAGGTTCCCAATAGAGGAACCGTTCTGTAGTATATAGTATTTCTTTCAAAGATGCAAAGCATCGCTTGGTTGTTGGTATGCTTTCAATGAAAATTTTCCCATACGTTTTTACTAAAAGCCGCTTATCCAATACCGTGACCATACCACGGTCAGTTTGGCGGCGCATGAGTCTGCCGAATCCTTGTCTAAATTGTACCACTGCTTCGGGTATGCTTAATTGTAAAAATGAGTTGCCGCCGTTTTGTTCAATGATATCCGCTCGTGCCCTAAAGAGCGGATCATTTGGTACGCTAAAGGGCAGTTTTACCAGAATAACATGGGTAAGCGATTCCCCTGGTACATCGATACCCGCCCAAAATGAGGCGGTTGCAAAAAGGCTACTGTTGATGTTTGCTTTAAACTGCTGCAATAATTTACTGCGATCCATATCTCCTTGCTGCAAAAGTTCCATCTCAGGCAGTTGCTGATGGACATAGGCGTACGTTGCTTTTAATGAAGCGTACGAAGTGAACAACACAAGGGTTTTGCCGCAGGTGACTGCAATGAGTTCAGTAACAGCTTTGTTGATAAACGATTGAAAATGTATGTCGTCCGGCAGCGGCGCATCAGTGGGGATATTCAGCAGTACATTGGTTCTGTAGGGAAAAGGAGAAGCAAAGGTGTCGGTTAGTAGCGTATCCTTTGAGCAGGTTTGCAGCCCCATACGTTGTAGCCAATAGGAAAAGCTTGAGCTGACGGTTAGTGTTGCAGAGGTACAGATAACGGTTTCAAAGGGATGAAACACGCTTTTCCGAAGAATGGGCGCCATATCGATAGGTGTTTTATGGAAGTAAGGCGTCGGTATATCGTTTGTGGTACGGAGTAGTTCTATCCAAAATACACAGTCGGAATGCTGTTCCCACTCCAGAAAAGAGGCGAGTGTTTCGCTTATGGTTTGTAAGCGGTGAAAAGCGAGCAAACCATCCCGCATCGTATCATCACTTGAATCTTCTGTAGTATCAGTATGGGTGAAGAGGGTGCTTAAGTTTTGCAAGGTTTTTTGTACCGCGGCATAGCATGATCTGCAGCGAACCAATAGGTCTTGTACCTTTTTCGGCGACGCTTGGGGAAAGCCAAGATTTGTGGCAATACCACAAAAGAGTGTAGCGGCTGCTTCCATTGCTGAAAAGCAGAGCTGCGTTTCTGTTAAATTGTTGAGTATCTCAGGGAGAAGGTCCGCGCGGCTTGAGCGGGCTGCAATTTTACTGAGACAGCCGAAGTCTCTTCCTTTTTTTACGCGTGAAAGAGAAGTTAGGCATCGGTTGAGTTCAAAGCGGGAAAACGTGTACGAAAAAAAACTGGTAGCCGCCTGCTCCAACGTATGAGCTTCGTCGAAAATGATAGCACTGAAGGAAGGCAGTACCGCAGTCGATTCGTACCCAATTCCTTCCCGGCGGCTTGCAAGGTCTGCGCACAGTAAGTGATGGTTGACGATGAGTACAGAGGCTCTTTCTGCCTTTTTTTTCAGTTTCATGACAAAGCAGCGGTCAAAGAAAGCACAGCGTTGACTGAGGCAATTATCGGATTCAGAACATATCTTGTTCCAGAGGCTTTGCGCGGGCATAAAGGGTAGTTCTGAGCGCGTGCCCTCTTGGGTGGTTTGGATCCATGCTTGTATATCCGTCAATTCTTGCTGATATTCGGTGAATAGATCCGCTTCTTGTAGGGTTTGAGAGAAGCGGCGCATGCATAGATAGTTTTGCCTGCCTTTGATCAGAAGTACGGCCGTATCTTCTGGCTTGTGCAGCGGTATGATCTTTCGCGCGGTAGGTACATCTTTTTCAACGAGCTGGTATTGCAAATTGATGGTTCCGGTTGAAATCACAATGCGTTTACGGGTGGCTTTGGCCCATGTTAAGGCAGGCAGCAAGTACGCTAAACTTTTTCCAACGCCTGTTCCTGCTTCGAATATCCCTATTGCCTTGCGGTTAAAGCAGGCGGTTATGGCACGTACCAGGTTGAGTTGGCTAGTCCGCTGCTCGTAGCGTTCGAAAAATGCTGCAAAAGGCCCCGTTTCTGCAAGATAGGCGGCAATAGCGTTGGGGTCGAGGAATACCGGTTCGTTTTCAGTTTCAGAAAGCGATTCGTGCACAGTAGTCATGATCGGCTGTTTCCACACGTGAACTACTTACGGTGCCATTCAACAGGAACAGTTTCGTATGAAATATCGGTTATAGTGGTGTCATCGTGATGCACCTGCACTTCTTGTTTTATCCCTGAAAGAAGGTTATTATTTGCCGATACCAGAAAACGCCATTCGGGCGGTTCTATCTTTTGTATGATTTGATTGACAATGTGGTCAGGAATCGTTAAAAAGCGTTGCGATGGCATATCGCCTTGAGGCTTTACGATGAGGTACCCCGCTTCGATGGTAAGCGCAAGTGAAAAAGAAGTACCATTTGAAAGAATGATAATGCCGTGTCCGCCTTTTAAAATCATAATACGGTCTATGCCCGCTTCTCCTTGCCAAGATCCTACAAGTGAATCGATGGCCTCAATGGGCCTCAATCTATCATCTTCCGACAGGTTTTCCTGCTGTACGGGCCGATCAAGTGCCAGAGAAAAATCAAAAAGCGTGCTTATAAGCAGCCGTGAATCGAGCAATAAACTACTGGTATGTTCGTATACTTTGGAGATAAAACGGGTAGATTTTGCTTGTGGCCGTTTTAAAGTAAGCGAAATCTGGATACCATCGGGAACGGCTTGTACTGCTGCAAAAAATAGAAAATCGGCAGTATTGTTCTTTGAATACTCTTTCGGCGCGTACGCGGGCCTCATATCAATAATGTGGTATTTTTTCTGTGCTTTGATAAAAGTGACCATAAGATTATTGACCGTTTGCGCTGTTTGTGCATTCACATTCGCTCCTTCTATCTGGTATATTGCAACCGTTTGCAAAGCCGAAAGGCAAGGTGCAGCACTTATGAAAAAAAGGGGCAGAAGGTACCGATATTTTTGTTGCGTCAATTGCATGTACTACCTGTTTTTTAAGTGCAGCTCGCGTTGAAGATCCCGTTTTATATCCCGTTCTTTTATGTCGGCCCGTTTATCAAAGAGTTTTTTCCCCTTGCAAATGCCGAGTTTCACCTTGATGATATCCCCTTTAAGGTAAAATTCGAGCGGTATAAGGGTATACCCTTTTTCCTCTGTTTTTCGGATCAGCCTTTTAATTTCATCTTTATGAAGTAGTAATTTTTTTGGACGTTCAGGATCGTGGTTGAACACGGAAGAGTATACGTTTTCAGTGATATGGAAGTTTTTTAGCCATACTTCACGCTGAATGATTTCTGCAAAAGAATCGGGAAACGATATACGGCCGTCGCGCAGTGATTTTATTTCGGTTCCTTGTAGTACAATGCCGCATTCTATGGTTTCTTCAACAGAATAGTTGAAGTACGCTTTTTTATTTTTTGCAATACTTTTTATTGATTGTTCACCCATTTCTTTACTATTATATCTATGATCAAATACTTGTCAACGTATACGCAAAATGATATCTTAAAAGACTAACGTCGCACATGAAAATCCTTGTGCGATTTAGAGCATTGCATTTCAAGGTAACCTGTTCAGAAACAGAAGTTTCCGCACCATGTTTAATAGCAGAGAAGGTGGATATGTTTTTTCAGCATTATCGGTATACATCGTATATAGAGCAGCGTGAACGGCGGCGTAAGATATTTTATGCATGTTTTGTTCTTCCTATTATTGTTTTTACCGTTCATACTATTATCACCTCGTATCTTTTTAGTACCTATCGTGTACAGGCTCATACTATGGAACCGACGTGTTATGCCGGTGATGTGGTTATTACATCGCCGGCCTATTCATTCTATAAGGGATTTGAACGAGGTTCTTTGGTGATAGTTGAGCCTTTTGAAAAAATCGATGAACCTTGGTTTAAGAAACTAAGCTCAAAAGTGCTTGCCTTTATCACCTTCCAGTATATACATCCTTTTAAAACAGGAACTACGCAGGCTAAACCTTTTGTGAGAAGAATTATTGGTATCCCCGGCGATACTATTTATATGGATTCATTTATAGTGCATATTAAACCCAAGGGTAGCAAGCATTTTCTTACAGAATTTGAAATCATGAATGCTGATTACAATGTAAAAATAGATGCACTACCGGAAAATTGGAACACAGCGCTGCCTTTTTCAGGCAATTATCCTTCTATCACCTTAAATGAAAACGAATACTTTGTATTATGTGATAATAGGATTGCATCAAGCGATTCTCGGCTGTGGGGGCCGGTTACCGTGCACAAACAGATAAAATCCAAAATATTGATGTGCTATTGGCCTTTTTCTCATTTTGCATTTTTCTGATGAATACAGCGGCATTGTATATTCATATCCCTTTCTGTGTAAAAAAGTGTGCGTATTGTGATTTTTATTCACGTACTGATGTGCCCTTATTTCAGCCGTACAAACAGAATACTCAGTTTATACAGCAGTTGCTACAGGACGCCGCTTTTTTTAAGCGCCGCTACGCTATTGATTTGTGGAGCACCATCTATATTGGGGGAGGTACTCCTTCGTTGCTTGCTGCAGAGGATATCTATTATTTAGCGTCCTCGTTATGCAAAGCGCAAACAGTACCGGTGCAGGAATTTACGGTTGAAGCCAACCCTGAGGACATATCAGCTTGCTGGCTTGCAGCGTGCGCGGCAGGTGGTATTAACCGGTTGTCGATCGGGGTGCAAAGTTTGAGCGATTCTGTACTTGCGGCTGTAGCGAGAAGAGGTTCCTCTCGTACCACGCGGCGTGCGCTCGATCTTGTGAAACAGAAGTGGTCTGGTTTGCTTTCGTGCGATATGATTGCAGGTCTTTCAGGACAAACAGTGCAAGGCTTATGCGATGACCTTGGCTGTCTTTTTCAATATGAGCCCGACCATATTTCTCTGTATGGGCTTTGTAGCGATGTTCCGCAGTCAAGTCAATTTGAGGACAACGTGTATGGTTTTTTAACAGCTGGGATTGCGTTACTCGAAAACAGTAACTATGAGCAGTATGAAGTGTCTAATTTTTCACGAGCTGGCCATTACAAAAGTGTACATAATTGTACCTATTGGAATATGGAAAACTATATCGGTATTGGCCCTGCTGCGTGCGGAACTGTGGTGCACACTGATTCACAGGGGAAAGTGGTGTGTGCTGAACGGTTTGAAGGGGTGCGCGATATATCTATGTGGATGAGTACAGAGCACCGCGCTGCGGTGTATCCAGCGCAGCTGATTGAACGCAAGACTTTTATGGAAGAAGTATGCATCATGGGTTTTCGTTTGGTAGAAGGGATACGCCGGTGTCGCTTTGTTGAGCGGTTTGGTGCTGATATTACGCAGTATATCGGGGCGACGTTGTTAAGGTGGCAAACAAACGGTTATTGCAACATCTGTGATGAGCGGGTCTCTTTGACAAAAGAAGGGCTTTTTTTCTTGAACCGGTTTTTGGTGGAAGTACTTACAGAGCTGGATACTACGTTTGTTGCGTAAGAGACCGATAACGCATGTAAGTGAGTCGGGAGCAGTGCGGTTTTTGCTCGTATAGGCGTCGCGTAGCATTACCGGTAGATAAGGGCAAATCATATGATAACTGATGGAAAAGAATTGTTGTATCTTGTTTTAGCAGGCGGTGTGGTATGTTTACTGCTCATGGTTAGTTTTGTTCTGGGAAAAAAGATAGGAAGCGTTTTAACGGAGCAACGTTTTAGTAAACGGATTGATGATGAGCGTGCAGATGCCGTTAAGCGTTCCCGCGCTGTGCTAAATGGCCAATTTTCAGAACAGTTCGCAGCCTATTTGCCGGATTTTCCCGCTGATCCTACCGAAGTCCGCTTTATCGGTAAGCCGGTTGATTTTATTGCCTTTTGCGGCGCTTCTGTAGACATGATAGATGAAGTTATTTTTATCGAGGTAAAAACCGGTAATGCAGCGCTTACCAAAAAAGAGCAATCTTTGCGTAGTGCCATTACAAACAAGCGGGTTCGGTTCGTCGAGTATCGTATTTCCTCGTAAGGATGCATGAGAGCGTTTGCTCAACAAAGGCTTTAAGCTACCTGTTGTCAATTCCTGCAAGTACACAGGGTTAAAGGACTGCAAAAAAGATTTCATATTTAGACGGTTATCATGCGGTTGTTCTAATCAGTTATATTGCATAGATTGGTTTTTCAGTATATACTAAGAGCACTTACTATTTTATTTGGAGGAATACATGAAAAAAAACATAGTAATTTTTTCTCTCTTTGCATTGGTTGCGTTTTGTGCTACGGCTCAGGCGGCAGTAAAACCGAAGACAGAAAAATTCCCTGTAGAAGGTCATTCAACTGCCTTTTTGTATATGACTGAGTTGTATAAATCGGATAGTTGGGCTGAATACTATTGTACATACGAAGAAGATAAAAATTTATTTGATGAAGCTGCTGTCGAAAAGATCTTCTACGAATTTTTCTCAAATTATAAGCGAGATCATGGATATTCATCAGTTGAAGTTGAAGATCTCAAAGGTACTACCATTGGAGCCAAAACAACCACAATGGTAAAACGTATTATATTCCGGCATGTAAATAGGCGTTAGTACGTAAATAAGCGCATGCAATGTGCATAAAAATATGCAATGAACGGCACATAGAAATTGTTTTTTAATTTCTATGTGCTCTTTGTTTTGAAAAAGGAAGTATTACTGTATGAAACCAATACTTTTAATTTTAGCAGCTGGTATGGGAAGTAGATATGGTGGGGTTAAGCAAATTGCATCAGTTGGTATGCATGATGAAACACTGCTAGACTATGCTGTTTATGACGCTATGCAAAATGGCTTTGGAAAAGCTGTCTTTGTAATTCGTAAAGATATCGAAGCTGATTTTCGTGAGCGTTTTTTTAATAAGATTGCACGGAATTGCAATGCAGAATATGTTTTTCAATCGGTTGATTCACTTTTAACTGCTGAACAGATAGAAATGCGTGTAAATAGAACAAAACCGTGGGGAACAGCTCATGCTATGCTGTGTGCAGAGAAAGTCATTCAGCAACCTTTTGCGGTAATTAATGCTGATGACTATTATGGCCGCTTGGCGTATCAAACGATGTCAACACATTTGTCAACTATTACCACTGATTCCACTAATTATGCAATGGTTGGCTATGTGCTTGAAAACACAATGAGCAAAGCTGGTTCTGTTTCTCGCGGTATTTGTCAAGTAGAAAAAGGGATGCTATTAAGTATACGAGAACATACCAATATAGCATATTCCAATGGTCGTACTATTGTTTCTGGTACGGGTGACCATATAGAAAAATTGACGGGGCATGAGACTGTTTCAATGAATTTCTTTGGCTTTAGTCCAAAAATATTTGAATGGTTTCACCTTTATTTTGATGAGTTTCTTAAAAAGAGTATTACGAGTGAAACTGCGGAGTGTTTCCTTTCTGATGGGGTTGGTATGCTTATACAGAGAGGTTTAGGAACAATAAAATGTTACACCACAATAGAACGATGGTTCGGTATGACATACCCTGCAGAGCGTGAAATTGTAAAAATGAATATTGCAAATAAGATCAGAGAAAACTATTACCCTGAATTTTTGTGGAAATAAGATTACTTATAATATAAGCGCGCATTGACTGATTAATTAAATATTCATTCAAAACCGGCCTATGCGGCTTATAAGCGTATCTATATACCTTGAAATTGCATCCACCGTGCCAGTAATTTTGCTATTGAACTGAGCGGTTTCCCCGTTTGAGCATATTCCTCCAAGCTGTACCCTAATTTAACAAAAAACGCACTGATGCTGGTCAGACTTGCAGTAAGCATGAGTATACCAAACACGATAATGAGTATGCCTGCTGCAATTTTCACCCCTCTTGCATGACGTTTGAACCATCTTAAAAGCGGTTCTGTTTTATCAAAGAAAAGACCTACCAATAAAAAAGGCAAGCCAAGCCCGAGAGAGTAAGCGCATAATAAGAGAGCTGCACGGAATGCATTTCCCGTATGCGCTGCAAAAATGAGGATAGACGATAAAATTGGGCCGATACAGGGGCTCCAGCCTGTTGCAAAAAGCATACCAAATAAGAATGCCTTTGAAAAACTAGCTGTATTTTTAGGTGCTTCCATTTTAATTTCTGCTCTCAAAAAAGGGATAAAATCAAAAATCATGTGTAAGCCTAATATTATTATGAGGACGCCTGCTACCCGCATAATAATACGTGGTATAGCGCTCCCAATAAAATGGACCCCGGTGCCGAATAGTAAAGCCAGCAACACAAACACTACGGTAAAGCCCAAGATAAAGCATACACTTCTAAAAAAAAGCGGCAGCCGTTTGGTTCCTGCGCGAATTTCACTCAGTGATTCCCCAGAAATGAAAGAAAGATATACTGGAATAAGCGGTAATACACAGGGGCTTAAAAATGAAAGTAATCCGGCAAGGAGGGCACCGGATATGCCTGGGATAGCGGTATTATTCATCTGCGTTTGCTAAGGTTTTAAAAATTTCCATGAGCTTTGGCTGGTCATATTCCATTGCTCCCGGACGAACTGCGATAACTTTTCCTGCTTTGTTTATGACGTAAGTAATAGGAATTCCCCGTGCTGCGAGAATACTCGCTATTGTATTTTTTTCGTCTAAATAAGTGGGAAAGGTGTAGCTATTCTTCTGCATAAATTCGGCAACTGTGGTTTGTGTTTCGCCGACATTGATTGCTGCTATGATAAATTTTTCTTTATCCATTGCCTTATATAAGCGTTCAATTGAAGGCATTTCAGACCGGCACGGAGGGCACCATGTAGCCCAAAAATTGAGTAAGCCTATTTTTCCGGTAAAGCTTTCAGGTTTGATAGCTGCAGCGCCATCAAGCGATGGCAGGTTAAAATCCACTAAATCCATCGGCTTTTCATATACGTAAAACCCGTATGACGCAAGGTCGCTCAGTTTGCTCTTAGATGTAGTATTCGCATGCGCCTTTTTTACAAAGCAGCTCATGCAGACAACCGCAACGAGTATGAACCCAAAAGTATGATAGAGATTTTTTTTCATGCCATGAACATAATAAAAAAATAGAAATAAGTCAAGAAAGACTAATAGGTCAAATGTATCAGGGGCTGCTCAAGCGGGAAACTGTCTCGCGGTATTTCTTTTTAAAGCCTTCTACGCGGGCACTGGCAGGGCAGTTCAACGGACTATATTCTTTACGGTGTAAGTATTGATAGCCAAGCCCTGCTATCATTGCGGCATTATCGGTACAGTATTTGAGCGGCGGGAAAATACAGGTAAGCTGTTTTTCTGCAGCAAGTTTTTCTCTGAGTAAAGAATTAGCTGCAACGCCGCCGCCTGCAACGATGGTGTGTAAACCGGTGTCCTCCGCGGCTCGCAAAAGGGCACGAAGCAAGATTTTTATGGCCCTCATTTGAAAAGCAGCTGCAATGTTTTCAGGTGTTTTTTCGTAAGCAGGGTTCCAGAATTGGTCAAGCTGGTTAATCACCGCGGTTTTGAGCCCTGAGTATGAAACATCGTATTTTCTTTCCTTATTATGTAAAACCGGCATGGGAAAATTTGCCGCTTTGGGATTGCCCTTTTTTGCGAGCTGGTCGATAATGAGGCCGCCCGGATAGCCGAAATTGTAGAATTTGGCCACTTTATCAAAAGCCTCTCCGGGTGCGTCATCGATGGTGGTTCCCAGTACCTCTATTGAATCAAAGTTGGATACTTTGCAAATAATTGAATGCCCTCCCGATACCAATAAGCCGAGGTAAGGGTAAGCTATCTCTTGTTCAAGATGTGCCGCATAGAGATGGCCGAGCATGTGATTGACCGCAATAAAGGGTTTATTGCATGCCCATGCAAGGCTTTTTGCAAAGGTCAGTCCTACCAATAATGATCCCATAAGGCCGGGCCTACTGGTAACCGCGATACCGTCAATGCTTTGCATGGTTTCGCCTGCCTCTTGCAGTGCGCTGCGTACTACGGGGAGTATCCATTCAGTATGTTTTCTGCTTGCTATTTCAGGAACCACTCCTTTATACGCTTCGTGAAACGGTATTTGTGTAGCTACAATTGAGCTACAAATGTGCCGTCCGTCTTGTACCACTGCTGCGGCTGTTTCATCGCAAGACGTTTCTATCCCGAGTACTTTCATGTGTGTCATTCCTTTGGCTTGAGGATGTATGGTAAACGTTTATACTGCTATTATACTACTTTTGGCAAGCGTCATACAAGCGAATAGAAAGCAGGCAAAACAAAAAGAGTACATCTTTTGTGTTATTTACAAAAAATGCACACGGAAATCAATTTTTAAGTGAAGGTATCAAAAAAGATGAAAAGGTGCGTTTAACGATGGATAGCGTTACCCAAACGGAAAGGGGACATGGACGGATAGAAACGAGAAGCGCATATACTACCGCTGATGTTGAATGGCAAATGAGGCGGCAGGGCATGGCCGGAACTTAACTGCATAGGAGCGGTGCAGACACGATTTGAGACGGACAAAGGGGTAACGGAGCAATGGCATTAGTATATTTCAAGTAAAGGGCATCTCTAAAAACTCGGTTAGCTTTTAGAGATGCCCGACGAGTATTTTTTATAAATTGTCGTACTGTAATAATTTATAAAAAATACATCGCAAATAAATCTAAGGAAAACCTCTAAAAACGGAAGTTTTTAGAGGTTCCCTAAAGAGTTGAGCGCCGAGGAACTTTTGCATCATGCGAGAACTGAATGGTCGGTAGAAACGATGCACTGGCTGCT
>JBQNBR010000008.1:0-37680 GCA_052169815.1 Treponema sp. | reverse complement strand
TACCGATTGAGAACACACAGTGCGAAACATTGAGCACTGCTCACATGCCGCGTCGTGGTTGTTGATTCGGTCGAAAAACGCAGTTAAATCACAATTATTCGGTCGAAAAATGCAGACATCTGTTGAATATTCGGTCGAAAAACCGTATTATCTGAATTGGGCATGTATTTATGGAGCGCATGATAGTCAATCAACTCATCAAGTGGAAGAATAAGAAAAACCGAAAACCTCTGCTGATGACGGGTGTCCGTCAATGCGGTAAAACGTACCTTATGCGTGAATTCGGTAGAAGAGCTTATGAAGAAACCGCGTATTTTAATTTCGATGGAAATATGGGACTACAGTCAATCTTCGATTTCGATTTTAATACCGAAAGAATTATTGCCGAACTTGAATCCGTTGTGTACGGACATAAAATCATCCCCGAAAAAACATTGATTATCTTCGATGAAATTCAGGATTGCCCGCGAGCGATACAGGCGCTTAAATACTTTTGCGAAGAAAAACCGGAATTGCATATTATGGCAGCGGGTTCGTTGCTCGGCGTAGCGCTGCGAAAAGAAGGCATATCTTTTCCGGTAGGAAAGATTGACCGGCTTGAAATGTATCCGATGAGCTTTGAGGAGTTTGTCATTGCAGACGGAGGGGAAAAATATATAGACGGCATCGGAAAATATGCTCTTGACCGTGAGCTGCCTGAACTCTATACGGTTCCGATGGAAAAATATCTGAGGAACTACTACATCGCCGGCGGAATGCCGGAAGCGGTGCAGGCATGGATCGACACGCATGATTACCGTCAGGTAGAAGAAATACACGAAAATATTTTAAAAGATTATGCGGAAGATTTCGGCAAGCATACGACCGCGGATACGGCAACAAAAATACGGCTGATTTGGGATGCCATACCTTCGCAAATAGCAAGAGATAACAACAAGTTTATTTTTTCGCACGTAAAAAAAAGTGCGCGTTCAAAAGACCTTGAAGATGCGCTTGAGTGGTTGGTAAATGCAGGGATCGCTTATAAGCTGAATATGGTGCCAACTCCGGAACTCCCCTTATCAGGAATGGCTGACACCACATACTTTAAGGTATATATGGCCGATGTCGGGTTGCTCCGTAAAAAGTCAAACATTCATTTTAAAACCATCCTTGACGGAGCTGCCTCTTATATACATTTTAAGGGTGCGCTGACCGAAAACTACTGCCTTACTCAGTTGAAGTGTATGGGAATAGAAAGTTACTTTTGGCGGACAAAGGCTGATGCGGAACTCGATTTTTTAACCGATTATGCAGGCGCCATAGTTCCCATCGAAGTAAAGTCTGCGGATAATACCAAAGCAAAGAGCCTCCGGCAGTTCTGTTCCCGATATCGGCCTAAGATGGCGATTAAAACGTCCCTGAAAAACGTCGGTGAAAATATGCTTGGTGCTACCCGTGTGTGGAGTATTCCGCTGTACACGCTATTCCGCATCAAAGAGTATATAGAACACACTGCCACAACCCCGTAATGATAATTATCACTTTAATTGTTTATGGTAATACCCAGTATTCCTTCTTTTGCTAATGCCAATTTCTTTTTTATCTTGCCATTGTGATAATAGTATGCTTCGCCGAGAGCCTTCGATGTATGCTTTGATATATGGTTTATCTGAAAAACGTGTAAGCCTATTTTTTTACTTTGAGCTTCATATTCCGTTTCAGCACTCATAACCCATTCTTTTCTTTTATAATCAGTAAATACAGGCCAACAAACATAATCAGCACCGCATTTTCTATGATCATCCAAGATATCTTCTTCCCAAAAATCTCCGCACAAACCTATACTAAACTTCTTATCCATAATTATAACATATAATACTATATTTTTTCTTCTTATCTGAAATTTGCACAAACTTTTAATGTATCTTTAGAAAACAGCTTTTTTGATTATAACCATATTGGTATAAAAGTCGGCTGGTGTGTTTCTACACAACCTTTTAAATGGGTATGATATTCACTATTTTTCCAGCCCCTTTTTTCCCATCTCTTATATTCGTTAAAATCATTTTCCATTATCTTTTGTAGTACATACTCTTTATTCGGATAAGAGATCTTTAACTGTTCACAATAGCCGGTAACAAATGCTTTTCTTTTTTCCTCTGAATCTTTTTCAAAGAACGCTTCATATTCAATATTTAATAAATCATTACATTGCCAATCTTCAACTACTGAAGAAAAATCAATAATGTATATTTTTTCATTATCTACAATAATATTACCTGAATGTAAATCCCCGTGAATATATGACGTTTTTTTATTTTTACTTTTTGCATAGTCTTGCAAAAGAGTATGTAATATTCCTATGTGCTTTCCCACACTATAAAAATAGTTACTATTCCTCTGCGTATAAAAACCATCCACACCATTAATGTGTTTATAAATAATATATCCGTCCGCATCTTCAAATTCATTATTTATTATGTGATAGGTATTAAAATTATGCTTATTCAAAAATGAAACTATTTCCAGTTCGGCCTTAGCAGCCTTTTCATCAACAGGTTTTTTTATGACAATTTTGTTATTTTGATGTAACACTGTAATGAATTCGGATTCTTCTCTCCTTTCTAATAGTTTATTATCAAATAAATGAGTAATTTTCATATTATTCTCCGCAACTTATAATACCATCTATATTTGGTTGTATAGGGTATCTCTAAAAACTGAGGTTTCTAAAGATGCCCTATAGCATACCATAAAAAGAAAGTACGGTAATGCTATAAAATAATTTCCATAAAATTATTGATATAAAAGTCAGCTGCATGATTGTTATATTTTTTCTTTTTATCATATAAACATGTTGTTATCCCTACCGCTTTTGCTCCAAGAATGTCAACATATTCATTATCACCGACCATAATTGTTTCAGACATTTTTGCTTGTAGAGACATCATTGCTCTTACAAAAATCGAAGGGTGCGGTTTCATATAGGTATTTTCATAGCTAAAACTATAACTGTCA
Organism: Treponema sp.; assembly: GCA_052169815.1. GTDB lineage: Bacteria > Spirochaetota > Spirochaetia > Treponematales > Treponemataceae > Treponema. Next base: position 34,680 of record JBQNBR010000008.1, on the reverse strand, counting down.
ATGAATGAATCAAGACACTCCCGCTTAAAGATTGCAAGATGTATTTCTTTTGGATACATACTATTCGATACAACCCCAATTTTACAGTCTCTTCCCTTCAAAGTTTTAAGACAATCAAGAACCCCTTCATTCGGATGAGCATAGGTATAAAAGTCAAAATACTCTTTTTTTATTATCTCAATAATTTCTTTATACGAAATAGGTATTTCCAATGCAGCAAATTTTAAAAACAAGGCCTCACAGATACGGTATTCTATTCTTTTAACCTTGCGCTCATGTTTAACATAATCATACCATGGTGATATAACATCTTTATCTATTATATCGGCAATAGATTTTCCATAGCTATTAGAAATGTGATCTAGCATACGATTATGCCCTTTTATAGCTATTGCCTGTTCATCCCAATCCGGATTGTGGAATTCCAATAAGGTTGAACCCATATCAAAAAGATAATACCTATATTGTTTCATACAAACACCTCATATATTAAGCATTACTTCAATTATTAGACCTGTTCCGAAACGGAAGTTATCGCGCCATGTCTAATGACGAGAACTTCATTTTCTCTATCAATTCTTCAATCGGCGTTGTTTTAATATACTGTGCAGCATCTTTATACACTGCATCTAAGGACCTTTTATCTTTAATAACATCGTTTAGCTGCTTTTTTTCAATATTTGCCATATATGATACAAAAAAACGGTATTTAAAATACTTATATGATAATGATGAGTCGTCTATATCATTTTTCAAATTATGAAACCCTTTTTCGATAGCATATGAACTACCGTTTGAATAGTATTCACAGAGCCCTTCTTCTTTCCAAATCGGCATCTTTAACCGAGTGAGCAATGTATGAATTTTTGCAAAATAACAATGGCAACTTTCATGCACGATAAGCGAAATAATATCCCGCCTATTCCATTCCTTCTTATTAGTTTCGACGGTAGCCGTATCAAAATCGGTTTTGGAGACGATAATCCGTTTATAGTTAAAAAACGTAGAAGCGCTCGCAAACGATGTCCGATTCAAAGGATTGAGCAGCGTATATATCGCCCACGAGTTAGTAAAAAAGATATTCAAATGTATGGTTTCATTGTACATTGGAAGGTGTTTTAATTTCGTTTCTATCTGCTGCAATGTATCAGAGACTAACATTTTTTTATCATTGCTATAAAAACTAATGCTTCCGATAGTCCGCTTCTCAGAAAAAAATAAATGTGTAAAAAAGACAATGATAATTATATATAAGAGCAATAATACAGCAATTATATTCAAAACCATCGCTTTCTTTGTTTTACCTAATAATACCTGTTTCCAATTCATTTACCTGTCCTTTACTGTGTTGGTGCCTTTTCTATCGTGTTTTAATGCTTCTAAACTATTTGACGGCGGAGATTGTAAACCATTTAGCTGTATTCAGTCAAACTATAAGTAGTATGAGCTAATCTTTTCATATACTAGCTTTCAATAGCTTCCCTTTACCGTATCCGATACTCATTGGGTAACATGCCGGTATATGCTTTAAAGCGGGCAGAAAAATAGCCGATGTTATGGTACCCAAGACTTTGCGCTATGTTTGCCACGTACTGATGGGTATTAAGCAGCATGTTGCACGCTCCATACGCTTAGTAAAAAGATAGTCGGTAAGTGAAAAACCGGTAACAGCTTTAAAAACATATTTGAATTTTGAAGGACTCATGCACGATCTTTTTGCAATCTCTTCAAGCGGTAGCTTTTTATCTAAATTTTTACCGATATATTCAAGGATCTGCACTACTACTGCATGGTCAAAAGCCGCAACCGCATGTTCTGCAGCTTTAACTTGTTCTGCCTTTTGTAGAAGAAGGGCGGCAATTTCGTCAACCTTACTTTTAAAAAAGAGCTTTGCACTTCCTTTTGTCCCTGAAAATTTCTGTATTTGGTATAATATGTGCGAAATTGCAGGTATGTATGTTTCTTTAGGCAAGCAGTCAATACTACTATAAAATGTTTGCCGCGGCATACCTGCCGTTTTATTCAAATATTCTTCGCAGTATTCAGGATGCAAGCAAATACCGATAATCTTCGCCGGTATTTGCTTTTTGATAACATATTGTACTGTTTCAATTTTTTTTGCATGCTGTATATACTGCATACCGGCACATACCCTGCCTGCAGTATATGCCCAATCGGAGGCTATAGAATCATACTGCTGAAAATAGACGCCTGCACCCGTTTGTACCGTATATTTGAAATCGCGGCAATACAGGTGCTCGGCAATACAGATGCTTGCATAGGATTCGATAGTATACACAGCAGTATACCCTTTGCCTATCTCGGAAGAAAAGCTATACGTTTCAAAGTGTGCATGAGGAGGATTATGCGCTGCTGTAATAGCTGAATTCGTATGGCCTAAAAAATCTTTGTACATGTGTTCCATATTTTTTTATAGTCCGGCATGTGGCGGTAAGATGCCCTTTATACAGTATCTTTATGTTGGGCTATAAGTTTGTCGATGTCTTCTTTGCTGAGACCCGTTGCTTTTGCGATATTCTCTAATGAAAGCCCCATCCGTAAAAGATTAATTGCAATTGTTATTTTTGCTTTTTTTTCTGTATCCATAGTATAACTGTTCAGCATCATATATTCCTGCCTCCTTGCTTCATCATTTTTAATCTCTTGAATACGTTTTTCCAGTTTGGATATAAACGGACTATTGAATATTTTTGTTCCGTTCATATAGGCTAAAAAATTCCTTAATTCAGGATTTTTTTCATTATCAACACCCTTGCTGTTGATAATGACCTTCGTCATCCCATCCGGCAGTGTGATACCGGCATTTTCAGTGCAGATTGTTTTAAAAGTGTAGACCGGTAATCCTTTTTGTAGGTAATCGAATGGGCAAAAAAATAAAATGAACGAATCCCGCAGCTCATCATAGTGTTTCCCTTTCTCGAGCGTCGTTATATCAATGATAGACTGATAATACCGTAATCTTTTTGCAAGGTTTGCCTGATTCGTTGTTTGCATCTCAACATCATACGTTTTACACTCATCATCGGTTATCCATACATCAAGGCGAATACCTTTTGCAAATGCTGTTGAATGAAACGATTGTTGATATGCTATATCGGTAATGTTCCCGATTTTATCGGACAGCACCAGCGTGAGTAATTCAGTGCATATTTGCTTGTCCTGCATAACATGACAAAATATAAAATCGTCGGTTATTGTAAGCTCATCAAAGTTCTTTTCGGTGTTCATATCAAAACTACTATAGCAAATGATGTGCGATAAAACAAGAATAAGCACTATCAACTACATCATGATAGCGGTAAATAGCCAAACCATAGCAGTACGGGCTAATCTTTTCATATAGTAATAGGCAGACTGCCTGTTCACTCATATTATAGCATAACAAGTATTTTTAACCTATAGTTTACAATAGACTTGTTTGACGGCGAAGTTGTCAAACAGGTTTAATATATTTACAGGAGTATTGCTATGAAAAAACTATTATGCAGCATATTTAGCTTCATTGTCAAATATTGAGGTTACAGACACTCACACGCTTACTGTACATTTTAAAACGACGGTGCTTTCATTTATCGATCAGCTGTTTAAGATTCCTGCTTTTCCGGCAGGCAGCGCAGGTAGCGGAGGCAAGCTGACTCAGTATATTGGAACGGGTCCTTTTATCCTTACCGATTATAAAAAAGGTGGAGAAGCAACGCTCCGTAAAAATGAACAATATTGGAATAAAGAAAAAATGCCGGCAATAGCCGAAGTAAAATGGCTGGTTATTCCGAAGGATGCTAGCAGAACCTGTTTCGTTGGAAGAAAAAAGAAAAAATGGCGCCTATGATATCAGTCATTCAATATTGTGGTTTGAACCGACTATTAATACGCTCAGCTTTTATGGACTAGAGGCAAAAGATTTATACGGTTACGGATTAGGTTTCGGCATAAACGAAAAAATAAAACATGCCAGTACAGCAATACTTTCTGCAAAAAGCACTACAGCATTTAAACAGGTAGCAGACGAATTTTGGATTGCTAATTATGAAGCCTGTACGAGTGTTCCGATTATGGCAGCGTGTATGCGTTAAATGGTGTAATCATTGGGATGAGTGCCGCCGTGAGCCGATCAAAAGCATTGCAAAAAATAGTAACTTATTGGACAGTGCTTTCGATGGCTATTCCTCCCTTTTGGATTGCACTGTTTGCTGTTTGGTTTTTAAGCGTCAAATTAAAGCTGCTGCACATAAGCGGCTTTCGGAACATACATTCTTTAATCATAATAGCAGTCTCTTTCCCTTTAGGCTTAGGTTTCGGTCTTGTGGTAGGCTATTATGGATGCATTATCGATGATTTTTTTTATCACCTATCGAATATCATCCTCAGTTTTCCTATTATTATCTTAGCCCTGCTCATTGCCGCCTTAACGGATTCCAGTAGGGGCTACCTTCTTTTCCTCATCATAACCGGCATGATTATTACCGTATCAAAAATCGTACGGAGTGAAGTACTTATTATAAAACATGCAGCCTACATACGCAATTTGCGCATTTTAGGTGCAAGCGACTTCCGCATTATAATTGTCGGAGAAAGCGGCAGTGGAAAAAGCCTTACCGCCGCAGCGATTTTAAGCGTATGTGCAAACAATCTTTGCGTAACCGGCGAAATACTTTTTAAGGGAAGAAATCTTTTGAGCCTTTGCGAAAAAGAACTGAACACCATACGCGGCAGCGGCATCGGTATTGTTATGCAAAACTGTGCAGGCTCCTTAAACCCGCTTTTAAAAAGCGGCACGCCCTTAAAACACCTCATTAACAAAGCACGGCGGCATAGCGGCTCGTGGAAAGATCAGGCCGCAGCATTGCTCCGGCAGGTATACTTACCTAACCCGCTTTTTCTACTGCGGCTGTACCTGTATCAGTTAAGCGGCGGTATGCAGCAGCGGTTTTTGACTGCAAGCGGCAGCGGTAAAACGACCATCGCCTCTGCTATCTTAGCTCTTGTGCCGATCAGTTCATGCAGTATCATTTTCTTATGACAGCGATTCATATCATAGAAAGGAAACGGCACAAGAAGAAATTGATAAAAAAGCATTTAAGGATGCTTTACACAATGTATCGCTTACCTTTGCAGAAGGGAAAAAAACAGCAATTGTCGGTCATTCCGGTTCAGGCAAATCGACCATTGCTCATTTAATGTCTCGTTTTTGGGATGTAACAAGCGGCAGTATTACCATCGGCGGTATGGATTACACAACTATTCCCCTTGCTCAACTTATGGAACATGTTAGCTATGTTACGCAAGATACTTTTTTATTCAACATGAGCATTATGGAAAATATCCGCATAGGAAACCCTGCTGCTGATGACGAAGCCGTAAAAGAAGCCGCCCGCCTTGCGCAGTGTGCAGATTTTATCGATGAACTGGAACGAGGCTGGCATACCAATGCAGGAGATGAAGGAACAAAACTTTCAGGCGGTCAGCGGCAGCGGATTATCATCGCCCGTGCCATTTTACGGAATGCTCCTGTCCTTATCTTAGACGAAGCCGTTTCCCACACTGACACAGAAAACCAGCACAAACTTAACCTTTCACTACAAGCACTATGCAAAAATAAAACCCTTATCATTATTGCGCACCATCTTTCAAGCATTAAAGATTGCGATTCCATCATTGTAATGCAAAACGGTACTGTTCATGCCCAAGGCACTCATGACGATCTTATAAAAACCTCCACTGTGTACCAAAAGCTGTGGGAAGGAAACCAATAAGCAAGGCTCACCTGTAAAAAAACTGTTTCGCAATCCGCGTTAGTGGATATGATAATCACTTCCTTACAGAACAAGCCGATAGGCTTGAGTTTTTAGAGGTTCCCATATTTTTTCCAAAATAATTTTTATCTCCGTAATTTTTTTACGGCATAGTTGAACTTTATTTGATATTTGCCGATAATAATACTGAATCAATTTTGGAGTGTATTATGATCAAGTCATTTACCGTAACAAATTTTAAAGCATTTCGAGATACTGTAACGCTTGATTTTTCAGCAACCGGAAACTATGAATTTAATACTGAGGCTGTAAAAAACGGTATTGTAAAAACAGGTCTTATGTACGGTAAAAATGCCGGGGGCAAGTCTTCGCTTGCTTTAGCTCTATTTGATATTGTAGGAAATTTAACTGATAATTATACCAATCACAGTAATTACAAGAACTATCAAAATATGTTTTTATCTGAACGACCCGTTGACTTTGAGTATACATTCAGTTTCCAAAGTACGGATGTGATTTATAAATATAAAAAAAATAATAGTAATCTATTCATTGCTGAAACACTTATTATTAATAAAAAAACGGTAATAGATTATGACAAATCTGTGCCCGATAAAGATTTTTCTGTGTTTCTAGCAGGGGCGGAAACACTCAATAAAGATTTACCAAACCTTCAAATTTCCGCTTTAAAATGGATTAAAAGCAATAGCGTTCTTGATGATAATATTGAAAATGGTATTTTTAATGAGCTGTTTGGTTTTGTGAACAGAATGCTTTTATTTTGGTCACTAGATACCCGCTCTTTTATCGGGTATTCATCAACTACTGACGGCAGCATCACAGAGGAAATTATCAAGACTGAGCATTTTAAAGAATTACAATTTTTTTTTAAGGAAGCCGGATTTACCGATGAGCTGGTTCATAGTAACCGTACAGGTAGCGAAGAAATATATGTTAAATATGGCGAAAAGTTGTTGAACTTTTATAGTGTTTGTTCTACTGGTATGCGCTCGCTTTTACTTGTTTATTACTGGCTTCAGGATGCACGCAATCCTGAAAGATGCCCTTCATTTATTTGTATTGATGAATTTGATGCTTTTTATCACTTTGAGCTTTCACGCTTTATCGTAAGAAAATTAAAAGAGCTTGATTGTCAAGTTCTTCTTACTACACATAATACAACACTTTTTACAAACGACTTATTACGTCCTGATTGTTTTTACATTTGCTCAAAGGAAAAAATTGTCAATGCACATAATGCAACAGAAAAAGAACTTCGTTTAGGTCATAATCTTGAAAAGCTGTATAGAGGCGGCACCTTTGGAAAATGATTTTATTTATTTTTGAAGGTGAAAAACGGGAACCTCAAATTTATAAAACAATGCAATACTTGTTTTTAAACTCAGATCCAAAAAATGAAATACTTGTTTCATATTGTAACCATATTTATTCACTCTACAAAAAGATGAAACAACATGATAGTTTTAATGATACTGGTTCTGATATTGTTCAACTATTAAAAGAAGAACTTTCTAAAAATGGGGCAGACAATGTGTTAAAAGATATTAAAGACGGCGATGTTTTTTCTGAAATATATCTTTTTTTTGACTATGACCTACACTCCCCTGATAAGATTAACAAAATGTCAATTGACGAGCAAAATAATAATATTACAGAAATGTTGGAATATTTTAACGATGAAACTGGAAATGGAAAGCTGTATATTAATTATCCGATGGTTGAATCAATTCGATATTTTAAAAAGGCATTACCTGATGATGATTACATACATTATACTGTAAATTTACAGAGCAAAAAATCTTTTAAAGAACTGGCAAATGAAGAATCTTTTTATAAAAATCTGGATTTTATCAGTTTTAAAATGAATAAGAAGACATTTACAATAAAAAAATCTGATGATACAACAAAAAAAATTGAAGAATTGAAAATTAATTGGAACCATATAAAAAATTTGAATGTTAGAAAAGCCAATTATATATGCTTTGAAAATGATGGTCTCCCTACAACAAAATCGGCAATAAATCAGCTTGCAATATTTGAAGCCCAACTTAGCAAATATGTACTGCCGCAGCAAAAAATAGCAATATTAAATGTTTTTCCATTATTTCTGTATGAATATAAAAAAATACTTACAGAGGAATACAACGTGTAATTTGAGCTAAAAGGTATCACGTTAAGCCAATTTTTTACCCTTATCACAGCACAAAAGATACCGAACTGCTATACTTTCAAACGATTTCTCTAGGAGTAAAAAGCTATGATAAAAACAGTATGGAAGAAGCGCCTCAGGTATTAAACCCTCCGCACGCATAAAAAGTATCTACGTTATTTTTCCAACTCTACAAAATCGGTAGAAATTTTTTCAGTGAATTTTTTATCGTGTTCTACCAAGATAATTGTAGGGCTGTACTTTAAAATCATCGTTTCGATTTGCAGGCGCGAAATAACGTCGATATAGTTTAGTGGCTCATCCCAGATGTACAGATGTGCCGGTTCGCAGATGGAGCGGGCAAGGAGTACCTTCTTTTTTTGACCGCTTGAATAGGTTTCCATGTTCTTATTAAAATTATCCTGTGGAAAGTTGAGCTTTCTTAGAGTGGTTAAAAAAATAGTTTTATCTATAGTGCTCTTTTCGATAAAATCAAACAACGGACCTTTTAAAAAATCAAAGTTTTGCGGGATATAAGAAATTGTTAAGTCTTGGACTTTTTTTAAGGTTCCGGAAAAATCTATTTTTTCACCCGTCAATAACTTTAGCATACTTGATTTGCCTGCACCGTTTTTTCCGTTAAGGCTTAATACGCCTCCCTGTTCAAGAGAAAAATCTATAGGCGAAAAAATACTTTTACCGTCATACATAACCGAAAGCGCAGAGACGTCAATAAGGCGTTTTGCATGATGAATGAGCGGTCTCATAGGAATGTCTTCAATTGTTTCAATATTTTTTAAAAGCTTTTCCTTTTCGGTAACAGCCTTTTGTGCATTCCGCTCTATATTTTTTGCCCGCTTCATCATTTTTGAAGCCTTATGCGATACAAAACCTCTATCATAGAGCCACTGGCCATGTTTAGTTTTTTCCTTTAAGTCAGACCACCGTGCTTTTTGATGGGCTGCTTCCTTAAGGCGTTTTATTTCTTTACGGAGCTGAATATTTTTTTCAATTTCAAAATTATCCTGCCTAATCTTATTCTCTTCCCACGTGTCATAATTGCCGTTCTGAACGTATATTTTATTTTTTTCGATTGTCAAAACACAATCAACAGTCCGGTTCAAAAAATCCCTGTCATGCGAAACAAGAATAAAACCTTTTTTCTTCTGTAAATAGTCGGCAACCACGGTACGGCCGTAAACATCCAAATGGTTCGTAGGTTCATCAATCAGCATAAAGGTATCTTCATGCAAAAACAGTGCTGCAAGCAGTACCTTAATCTGCTCGCCTGCACTTAACGTTTTAAAGGGTCTATCCAGAATTTCAACAGAGACATCCAACAGCGAAAGCTCGCAATCGAGCTGCCAGTTTTCAATATTCGGCAGTCGGGAAAACACCGCCTCGCGGGTAGTGTTCTTCTCTTCAAGGACATACGGAAAATATTCAAAGTGCATGGGGGATGTAATGCTGCCTGAATATTCAAGTTTGTTTTGGAGCAAATGAAGAAAGGTTGTCTTCCCGTAGCCGTTCCTTCCGATAAGTCCCAGCTTCCAATCCGTATCCAACTGTACATTCAGATGTTCAAAAATGGGTTCTGCTGAACCGGCATAAGCAAAAGTTACATCCTTAACATCTATCAACATAAACACTCCTATAAATCCGGCAACTGTATTTAAATCGTATACCATTACTATACATAGAAAAAAGAAAATAAACAATTACACTAATACTTAGCCGCTTACCTGCATTTTGTCACCTAAATGTAAGGTTCCTATGCTATGGTATGCTCCAATGTGAGGTTTTTATGGAGATAATACGGATTGAAAAAAATCGGCATACAAAACTACGGTAAAAAAAAACGGCGCTGTCCTTCTTGCCGTTACGATGACCGGCATATTTTTTTCGCTTTTTGTGAATATCGGTTATTCTTCTTATGCGGGGAGCCTTGCATCAATCAAAGAACGCTTCCCTTACGATGCGGTTACGCGAAAAAATCTTCCGCGGGAAGTACGCAGCCTCATTGCAGCTCATAAAAACGTCAAAGAAACTCATATTATTCGGGACTTAATCTCAATTAAGTACAAGGACGTTTTGTGTACGCTTGAAGAAGCGGAGGGCAGTATGCTCACCCGTGATGCCTTGATTGAAGGGCGTTTCCCGCGCGACAACACGGAACTGGTTATTTCCACGGAATTTAAAGAAAAGTTCGGCATTACAACGGGCGACACAGTGAGCTTTACGATAGGCAAACGCATGGTACGGCGCCAAGGAGTTGAAACTGAAGCTGATAATGAGCGGGTTGTACCTGCTGGGGAATATCCTGCAAAAGGCGAAGTGTTCCGCCCGGAAGGAGCGCGCTCCTTTACGGTTACCGGTATTTTTAAAAATCCCCGTGCTGTTATTGCGGCAAATCCCGTGGTCAAAACACAGGCTTTGGGCGATGCGTTTAAGGACGGACAGCTTGCAAATATAGCCATTGTCTTTGCAAACAAGTGGAAAGCCTATCAAACCGTAAAAGACCTTGCCGCCTTAATAGAGCCCGAAACCGAGGATTACCGCACTGTTTTTTTTGTCAATGATATGCTTCTTTCCATGTACGGAGCTTTTGACCGCGAAGAGATTTCACTTACGCGAACTCTTACGATAACGCTTTTTCCCATCTCCCTTGTCATAGGCGCCGTCCTGATCTTTGTGCTGATGCTTAAAAATATTTACAGCATTTAGGCATTCGATAAAATACGGGTGCTTGCAATATATAAAAGTATCGGCTGTTCGCGCAGGCAGCTTCAAAACATCGTGGTAAAAGAAGCGGTACGGCAAGCCCTGCCTGCCGCCCTTATCAGCCTTATTCTGGGAAATATCCTTTCGTATCTTATTATAAAATTCATACAAGGAGCTGAAACCTCTCCGTACCAACTTATTTCGGGTTACCGGTTCAGCATAGCGATGAATCTTATTACCGCAGCCTTTGTCTTTATCTGTGTTGCACTTTCGGCAAGTCTTCCCGCCCGTAAGCTTTCCCGTCTCGGCATTATCGAAGCTTTGAAAGGCAGCTTTGAGCTTAAAAAGGATAAGCGGAAAAGACTGGCACAAACCCTTGAAGGAGAATTGCGTAAAAACAACTTTGCTCTTTTTAAAGCAAGCACCGCCCTCGTTACCTTTTCTCTTACCCTCATCTTTTTTATCCTGCTGTTGGAAACGGGACTTCATATAGAACGCACTTATTGGGAAAGCGACTGGATGTGCGATTTTTATCTTTTTTTGCATACTCATAGAAGCGGTGTACCTGCACCCTTTCAGCGGCTGCAGGAACAATTGGATAAAAAAGATTATTTAATTTTCACGCAAAAATATGCAACGATGAAGCCCGAAGCATTTTTGTCGCCTGAATTTAAAAAACGAGGCTTTTATAAAAAGGCGGAAGGGAAGCTTTTCCAGAGGGAAAACGGAAAGGCGGTTATCTCGGTGCTTTTTACCGGCCTTTTGCCTGAAGATTTTAAAAGTTTAACAGGGCACAGCGATTACCGCGGTATTGTAGTACTTAACCGTGTCCGAAAAAATTTTGAAGATGAGGTTTCCAAAGCGCACTATATTCCCTATTTTGACGAAAGCATAAAAAGCCTTCCCATTACTCTTTACGGAATGGGCAGTACCGCAGGCGAAATGAGCGAAAAAGAATGCACCGTCGAAAAATACCTGACCGATCTTCCGGCCGGTTTTTTATACGATAACCACGACACAGCAAGCGGCTACGATGTAGTTGTTTTTCTTCCGGCACAGGAATTGGCGGGGCTTTTAAACGAAAACTTCACACCGAAGAACGAGTACGATTATATATTTACCCGGTATTTTATGAATATCCGCACAAAGCAGAGCAAAAACGCCCAGCTTGCCGATGAAACGTATTATATCAGTCTCTTAAAAAATTACGTACAGGAAGAAGAGCGGTTTAGGGTTGAAGGTGAAGCGTCACTAGCGGCTAGTAAATCGGCTGCCGATACGCTTTCGCTTTTATTGTATTCGGTATGCGCCGTGTGCGTACTGATTACGCTTGCTACCGTATACGCAGCAGTAAACATGTTTTTTGCCCGCCGTCGGCGTGAAATCTTTTTACTGAAATCCTCAGGCATACGGGAAGCGGAATTGCAAGCGCTCCTTATGCGCGACTACCTGTATTTTATGCTGCGCTCGGTGCTGTACACGCTGCCTCTCTGCATCGGTTTAACGCTTTGGTATGTAGCATCCAGCATTTCGTTTACGTTTAAACGCTTTTTGCTCAATATGAACTACCCGTCGCTCGCGGCCGTTACCGCCCTCATTGCCGCCGCCGTCTACCTTTTGTTCAGGCTCGGTATCCAACGCTTTCAGAGTATGAACATAGCGGAGGAAGTGCGGGGGTAAGCTGTTGTATTGCTCCTTACATTGAAACAAAGGCGGGTTCTTAGGGTAGAACCCTAAGTCGTAATTTTTCTTTAGATGGGGTCGTAGGGGAAGACTTTTCTTTTTATCGAAAAAAAAGAAAAGTCTTCCCCTAACTTACAGGGCGGAACAAAAAAGATTATAATCAATGCAAATGCGTTTAAAAAAGCAAAAGATAATAATTTAAGAGGTTTTTTGGAATACGTAAAAACAGGTAAGATAACCACAGAGAACCGTGAAGAAATAGAAAAGCTGTGGTTTAATTATAGGCATCAGGGAACCTCTAAAAACCGTAAGCCTATCGGCTTGTTCTGTAAGGAAGTAAGAAATTAGTTTTTATAAAACGTGAATTGAAAGACGGCGCCTTTTTCATTATATGCGCAAAGGGTGCCGTTGTTTTTTTCGGCAATCGATTTTGCAATATGCAAGCCCAATCCGAATCCTTGCGAATCGGGCGTTTTATAAAAACGGTTAAAAAGGAACTTGAGCGCTTCTTTGGATATCCCTGCACCGTCATCCTTAAAAACAGCCTGAACGTACAAAGGTGTTTCTGCAAACGACACCTGTACCGTGTTTCCTTTTGCAAGATAAGAGGCAGCATTTTTAAACACATTCATAAAAGCTTCGGTTATCCAATAGTAATCCGCATGAATAACAGCCGGCGCGGGTTCAATATGAACGGCAATACCTTGTTGCTTAAAAAGATGTTCGCAGTGTTCATACGCTTCCAAACAGGCTTCAAAAACTGAAAACCGGCTCATCCGCATGGTTTGTGAACCGGCCTCAAGACTGGCGGCATGTAATAGCCGGTCGGTAAGCTCATCAAGCCGGTTAAGATTTTTTACCAGAGCTGCTTCACCTGCATGATCCAAAGAAGCCGTACCTTTTTGCACCGTATTTTCGCACGAAAGGAGCATAGCAGTAATAGGCGTTTTTATTTGATGCGCAATATCTTCAAGGTTCTTTTGAAAGAGTCTTTTTTCATCCTGCGCATGTTCCCGTGTTGTCAGTAACTCCGTATATAATTTATATAGCTTATCGTACAGGACGTCTTTTCCGGCAGTGTGAGCAATCAGCGGAGCGGTACCCTTTTCTAAAGAATCCAAATAAGTCATTACCGCCTCTTTTTCTCTTTGTATTCTTTTTTTAAGAAAATGGGCTTCTAAAAAATAGATACTTAAAAAGAAAACTCCTCATACACAAATGATCAAGAACAAAGCGCTGCCGTTATCAGTGTAGCCTAAATTACCCAACAGCGCCGTATCTGCGGCATTAGTCTTTGCGTACTGCAAGGCTTCAATCTTTTTTTCATCGGGAACATACTGTACAACGGCAGCAAGCATACGTATCAAACGGCTGTGATACTCACTCGCTATAAACAGCAGAAAAACAAGCAGCGTACCCATATAGATAACCAGCCGCAATTTCATACACCACGCGCTTATCCTTTCCATCGATAGCCTATCCCTCGAATTGTTTCTATTTTATCGTGCCCTATTTTGTTTTTTAAGCGGCTCATCGTAACAGTCAGCGTATTGTCTTCAATAAAGGCTTCATGTTTATCCCAGATATTCTGTAACAGGGTTTCGCGGGTGATAATAGTACTTGCACTCTGCAAAAATAACTGCATAATGTGCAGCTCTTTTTTAGTAAGCGTAACTTCCGTATTATCGATAATGAGCACGGCCTCATCCTGTCGCAGAGCAATGCGGAACCCCGCCGCCGTTTTCCGCCGCAGCGCTTGCGTGCACTCTCGCCTGTAAAATACTCAGGCTAAAAGGCTTGGTAACATAGTCATACGCACCCATATCCAGCGCTCTGATAATACTTGCTTCGTCATTGCGTACCGAAATCACAATACAAGCCCCGGAAAACTCTTGGATAAGAGAGAATGAAGTATCTTTGCCTATGCTCAAATCGAGCAGTACAATATCTGCATCCGTATGAAGCCGGGCAGCAGCAAGTTCCGCCGCTTCAAGCACCTCAAACTCTTCCTTAAAAAAAAGAGCGAGCTCTTTGCGTATATCTTCATCATCTTCTACAATAAGCAGTTTCATGGTAATGCTCAATTCAGTCCCATTATCAGCCGGTTTCTCAATATTTACTCGGCTTTGTTGCCCCGCATTGTACCATAACAATGGCGATATTTCTATCTTGCCGACTTTATTCGTGGGGAGGATTTAATACCCCGATGCTTTTTGCGTGGGGGCATGTTGATTATGCTATTGTGATTATGGGCGTGCCGGTTTACGCCGCATAATGATACGCCGGCGGCGCAAACCGTCGGGCTTTCCGCTTGTAGCTTTTTGCCGTTACTGCATTATAGAAGCAGTGTTTCTCCTCACGTCGAAAACTGCACTTGCTACATACCAACGGCAAAAAGGCTACCGCTGCAATCCCTCACGCTGTCCAAGAATTGACATCCGTGTCAATTCTTGGACGCGAGTTTTGCCTTACGTCAAAACATCGCTTCTGTGTAATACCAGCGGCATCCGTGACAAAAATCTGCACAACAGACGAGTTATGTCAAAACCGCCATCTTCTGTGAAAAATTTATATAGGGAACCTCTAAAAACTTCAGTTTTTAGAGGTGAGCTTTGCTCACCGGTTTTCCTTAAGCTTATTTGCGATGTTTTAATTTAAGTTATTACTATATAAAGACTTAAATTAAAACTCGTCGTGCACCTCTAAAAATCTAACCAAGTTTTTAGAGGTGCACTATAATCTTAGTTTGGATACCGGATAAGCAACATGTGTATATCCAAGCCCTATTTTTCTTCGTTGTAATACACTTTGTAGAATTTGCCTTTTTTGTCTGTGCCTTGCTCGATATTTTTGCTGTTGCCGTCGATAACGATTTTGATTTTTGTATCCAATTGAATAACCCGTTTGAACAATCGCTGCTGTTTTTTTCGTGCGGTTTCAGAAATAGGAAAGCTCGTGTCTATTGATGCACCGTTTTCATCTTCGCAGCGTTGTTTGTAGTGATTGTCATGTTCTTTATAAATTATATACTCCATTAAGGAAGCCATATCTCCCTTGAGTTTTGTTTTTAGTAAATTGAATAATATTTGCAGATTTGTAATTAATTTCAGATATTTCGTTTTCAATAATTATCGTTTGAAGTCGAATTGGAAAATTCATTAATATTTCAAATATTCCATTCTTTATAGACTGTTTTATAGGTTGCGCATTTTCTTCATCTTTTTCTAACTTAAGGGAAAGCAAAGGAGAGTCTAAAAACAAAATACATGGTTTATAGACAGCATTCTTGGAAAGATAGCTTATCAATGCTATGGCCGTAATTGAATTAAAATATGCTTTATATCCTTTTCCATTACTGGATTTCTTTTGGCCATTCAGTACTATATCTATTGTTTTTTTATCAATCAAAACTGTGTTTAAATTCTCAAAATGGCCTTCTTGTAATATATTTTTAATAGTGTCTGAGAATTCAGTAAAAAACATATCTTCTAAATACTCTATCGGATTATAATCAGCATTATTATTTTTTATTTTTTTCTGATCGATAATATATTTATTTTTATTAATACAGATATTGCGTAAAATTTTAATTTCATTATTTCTTTCAATATAGTTTTCATATACCTGTAATTGATTTTTTAAATCCTCTATTTGCGGTTTCAATTGTTTATCTATTTTTTGATCAATTGTTGCTTTTTGGTTATTTAATATTTTGATTTCATTATTTATTCGTTCTATCTCTTCTGTTAATTCTTGTGTTGCGTTTGATAAATCACTTATCTGCATTTTTATTTTTTTATAATTATAAAGCGAAGCATTAATATAATCTGGTTTTTCTTTTATAAGAATTTTATTATGGCAAAAGGGGCAGTCAGTTTCTTTACTTTTCTCATAATTAATTTGCCCATCAACTATAAAGTTAAGCCTTAATAAATCTGAATTATATTGAGTCTCAAGTAATTTATAACGATTGAATAATATAGTATCTTGTGCCAAAGTTTCATTTTTTGAATAAATTTCTTTAACAATTTTTTTAGCTTCTTCCATACTATTATTTAGCATGTTTTGTGTATTTTCTATTTTATCAATAATAGCGGCTATTCTTATTTTTATGTCATTTTCAGAAAGACATCTTAATTCTGTTTCCAATTGTGCTGTTCTCTTAGAAAAATTTTCTATTTCGTTATTGATATAATTTTCTACAGCTTGCCTTTTCGCACGTTTTATTTCGTTTCTATCATGAGCCCTTATGTGTTCAAAATCTTTATTGTACAGTAAAAAAATCAGAATTGATAATGAAGACGTTTTCGAAACATAATCACCTTTTAATAGGGGAGAAGCCTCCGCAATAATCCTGTCCTCATCTATGAAAAACATATGATAAAAAGAACGCCAAGTTAGTTCTTGTTTTCCAAAACTTTTGTTTTTGACAATTTCATGTCTTTCGGTAATACCTAATAATTTAAGTATTATGGAATTCAATGATTTATTATAATTTCCGCCTTTAATGTTATAAATACCTGATTCAATATTGGTTATAGTACTATGTATTTTTACAGTGTTTGAATCTATATTACGTTCAATTGATAGTTCTTTATCATCAGCTGTTATATATAATGTTATTTGTGTATATTCTTCATAATCATGTAATGGATTGTCGTCTGCACCTAAACAAAAATCAATGCATTTGTAAATTAGTGATTTTCCGGTGTTTGAAGGTCCTATTATGATATTGAGTCCTTGGGTAAATTCAACGATTGAGGGTTCTCTTTCCTTACCATTTACAGTAAGTTTATTAATATAGAAATCCATTGTATTTATCTCCTAATCTTTTTGTTAATTTCTTTATGAATATCTTTTTCTGATTTAGCACCGTAAGTTGTAAAAACTTTTAATACAAGTATTTTTAATTGATTGAAATAATAATCATTCATTTTTATATTAAAAGAAGCTCCCTTTTCGGTAATTTTATAGTATAATCCGTTTGTTCGTGCGATTGGTACTATATATCTGTCTAACACAAGCTCTTGTAATCCTTTCGTTACAAGGGCTCTTCTCACAGCAAATTCACCTAATTTATAATTACTGTCTCCTTGAATATTGTGCATTGCCAGTCCAAATTCTTTTGCATAAGTAGATATAAAATCAAAATAGAGGATCTTTTCCAACGAAAGTTCTTTATTGATATTTGCTAGAATACATAAAATGCGCAGTGAAATTTCAAACTCTGTATTAAAAACTTGATTATTCATATTTTTTTACCCATGAAATATTTCTATCTTCTACTAGCATATGACATATACCTTTTTTCTCAGAAATACCTATGAAAGCAAGTTTTGAGCCTAACAGAGATTTTGAAGTATTTACAACAGAGGCCTGTGCTAAATCTTTTTTTAATCGTTTATATCCATTCTCATAGTCTTCTTCATGGATTTCTTTTATACCTTCATAGATTTCGTTTTCTAAACATTGAAAATCATCTTCATTTGTAAATGTATCTCTTACAAATCTTCTTATGGTTTCCGCTGAATAAAAATATTTTCTTTGATATTGTAAATCTTTGTGTAAATTTGTATTGGACTGCAAAGTGCTTACATCGGAAAATGATACTTTCGCATATTCTGAATAAGACTCTAACAAAGCTGTAATATATGGCAACTCTTGTTTTTCTATTCTTTCTGGTGGAGAAATATTTTTAGGCGATTGAATTGATATCCCACCAAATCTAATTTTGCCATAAATTGTTTTAATATGCTCATCAATAATCTTTTGGATTGGTATGTGTTCTATTATTGAAAAATTAAATTGATTGATATAATTTTTTATATCATTATTTAATTCTATTTCACAATTTTTTTTAATATTTTTTTTACAGTAATTATCCCAATTATTTAGAAGTGCGTACTTTAATTTATTAATATCTTTTATTAAATCAACTACTGAAAAGACAAAATAAAAACTCATTCAAAATTTTGCTATTATCTTTAGGTATTAATGCTGCAATAGCTTCATTAGTGTATAAATCTTCTCCCGCAATCGCAGTTTTTCCAATAGATAATTTAAAACTAAGTAGGGTGGTTCCTTTGGGAATTAACTTTACATTAGAATGCCGAATGGCTTCCTCGGTTATTTTCTCTTTAGTATCAGTAATTACTTGCCCTTTCATTTCAGCAATTGATACCCATAAATGCGTACCGGTAAAATAGGCAGCATTTGCCCGTGGCGGGGTACCACCTATTTTAATAATACAGATGCCATCATCACCTCCTAACCGCACCAGCGGATACTTGGTGGTAATTTCAATTTTGTTGTCAGGCGTTAATTTTATCGATTTGTTAAAACTAAGCCGAGAAAAATCGAGCATATCGCTCAAATGGGCTAAGGTACAATATTGTTGTTTATCCGCATCAAGATGAAATGCCGGAGCTGCGGAAAATCTATCGCGGATAGCAGCAGCGATCGTCCCGGCTGCGTTACGGTCATGTTCATTGTACAGCATACCGCCGGGTGTATGTATCTGTATGCCTTCGGAGCCTTTGCGGTTGCTCCAGTCATATCCTAAAAAGCGTTTTTGTTCGGCGTTATCACTGGGAGCGGTAACAATCAGCGTTGTTTGTTTGTACGTCAACCCAAAATAGAAGAGCTTTTCACATTCAATCGGTTTTGCGTAATTGTAAAACTCCTGTTTAAGCCGTTCGGCTTGTTCCTGTTTATTCAGTTTTTTGAATGGATTCGACTCTTGCAGTTTTATAATTTTAGAAAGCTTTTGAAATCCTTCAGCATACATATTGAGGTATTCACAGTGCTTAAAACCGTCAAACGAAACGGTTTGAGCAGTAAAGTTGTGATAGTCTTCTTTTGTTACCCGTATCTTTTTCAAATACGCCTCTAAAATCTCATTGTCTTCCCACTCTGCTGTTTCCTCCGCTTGGATAATAGCGTCGGCGCTATCTTGTTTTAGATCGCTTTGCTTGGGCGGTTCATTATATTTTTCCAAAAAGAGCACGACCGTATTGGTTCCCGTTGCGCCGAATGTTTTGCTGCCGAATTGTACAACCGCACGGAGCATAAAATTTTTCAAAAGAATTTCCCGCGCACCGATATAGCTATTACTATCGTTACTCAAAATAGAAGACGGTAATATAACGGCTGCTATCCCTTTCGGTTTCAGTAATTGCGTAATACGTTCAACAAAAAGCGTTTCAATCTCACTTCCGTCATTTGAAATCCTGTTGAGCAGTTCAAAAGTATTATTTTTTAATTTCAAGTGCGATTTAAAAGCTGAAACACTGTACGGAGGGTTAGCAACCAAAATATCAAAAGCATTATGTTCAATCTGTTTTTCCGGCTTGTTTTCAAGCCCATCCCCGAAAATGATATTTCCTCCTCCTGCACCGTTCATAAAAAGCGATATTTTTGCAACGCGGGCCAAGCGGTAATCTTTTTCGATTCCGAAAATATGCTTTTCAACCCAATTATTATTGCCCTCCGTTTCTAGGCGTTTATTGATACTTTCTACCGCTTCGGTTAAGAAATGTCCCGATCCGCAGGCGTAGTCTATTACTTTCGGGATTTTCGTTAATGGCACGCTGTCCCAAATAAACCGCGTAATGGGCATCGGGGTAAAAAACTGACCTTCGCTTTGCTTAAAGCCCTTATTCAAAAGCTGCTCGAATAAATCTCCTAAAAACTGATGCTTTGACGGATACACGATTCGGTGATTTTCAAAAAGCTGAACAACCTCTACTAAAATCTTTCCGTTCTGGAAGAATAATTCTTCGTTATGCACATCCTTGAAAGAAAAATCATTGTTTGAATAAAATTTAAGAATGCGGATCGTCTTTTTTAGATCTTCAATTGCCTTCGCGCGTTTATGACTGGTATAATTTTTAAAAAGATTTTCAGCATAGTCGTTCGATACATAAAAGATTTTTTCACTCATAAAATCTTGCATACCTTCGGTGTGGAGCCGCTGCAAACGGTCTTGAAGCGTTTCGTATGTATCAGCGCCTTGCCGGTATTGAAATTCTACCACATCGGTATCATTTTTTTTGATTTCGTCAACGAGTTTACAGATAAAGAGCGCGACCAATCGGTTAAAGGCATTTTCTTTGTCGCTGACATTGTTATGCCGTAGAATCTCCTCAAATTTGTTTACGATTTTATTATCGGGGTCGAAGTCTTTCAAATCTTTTTTACATAAGGGGCGGACTCCGATGTTATATGCCTGCGTCTCTTCTCCGACTAACAGCCCCTGCCACAGCTTTTGACCATAGGTTTCAGTCCACGCTGTAAAATATTCAGGGACTGAGGTTGCATTTTTATACAGCGGTACGGATGTATCTTCTTCCGCTATTTTGATGACATTGGCATCGTCCGTACAGTTTATAGTGTCTTCCTGAAATACAAGCGTACCGTCTTTCCAATCCGATGTGTATAAAGCTATCCACTTTGTGCTGCGCTCTTGCTGCCAATATGAAAAAAGTTGCCCGCCGTCCTCTTTGAGCACTTTCAACGCCTTGGAATATTCTTGACCGGCTGTCTTACATTCAATAATGAACAATGTATTTTGACCGTCCGCATCATAAACACAAATATCGGCTTTACCGCCTTTGCTGTCATGCCCGAGGTTCCAGCGTTTTTCCAGTTCAATATGCTCCGGACGGTAGCCTTTTTCCAACAGCCGGTGTACGCATTCAAAGACTACAAAGTTTTCAGGATGTTCAAAATTACAGGTTGTCCGGTCATTTATTGTTACCGGACTGGGATACATTAGTTCACCTTTATTTCAATCGGCGCTCATCACATCACCGGTAAGAGCACTGAACTGTTTAGAAAATATATTTTTACGCTCGGTAAATCCGAGCTTTCGTAACACGTGTTTGAAATTGTTTCTGTCTATCATGCGTAAATTCCGGTTTTTAAAGATTCTCTACAATTTTATAAAGTCTTAACATATTCATTATAAGCCTTCTCTACAAAAGAACAAGCAGAAAAAAGCGGGCATTACCCTAACTTTCTTTGAAAATACAAGTAGGAGATAGTCGGCAAGACTGGAAAGTAAAGCATTTCAGTTTAGGAACAGGTTCCTTGAAATGCGATGTTAGAGCCGTTCGACGGCAGAGTTATCGCATCAGGTCTAATATAACAGGTATTCAAAAGAAGTCTCGCTGACTATGCACTTAAAGGACTTGGTGAAGGCATATCCGGATTTGGAGAAGTGGGTGGCGATAAAAAATAAAGAATTAATTTTATTTTTTTATAGCTGCCGGTAATGCCTCACGAAGCGGACGGGGAACAGTGTTTTCAGAATGCAGTGCTAAAAGACGTACCGATGCGCTTGCCATATCAGGCGGTAGTGCTTTAAAATGCTGATATAACTCTTCTTCGTCATATTCACGATGTTGCCAATTTACCAAGGAAGATTCATTAGTAGGAATAAATTTACATGGTTTCCATTTTAGTCTTGCATCTTTACCGCGTACACCCGAATAGGCAAATAGACGGCATATTAAACAACGCCCACCGTACACAGTACAATGATAAGAATTGTGCGGATCAAATAAAAAGCAGCCCGTCGTCCGTATAGCATGTTCAGTCCATAAAGAAAGGGAATGAGCACGTGCTTGTTGGTGTTCAATAAGCCATGCTGCAAGATAGAGGGCTTCAGCTTCATACACCTCAGGCTCAAAATTCTCACAACAATGTCCGCAACCATCAGGGCAAGGAGCCGGTGTTTTTTCTTTCCAAGCAGCTTGCCATCTATCTATATCAGCATAGATCGTTTCAATTTCAGTTAATATATCATATACTTTTGTACCGCGGCATTTTTCAATTATCATCATAAAACAAATAATAGACCTGTTCGACGGCGAAGTTATCGCACCAGGTCTATTATACGAAGATCATATTTTTCTACAAGGTAATGCCGCCCTGCATTAAAACAGTAAACCCATGTATATTTCATCACGGTAGGTATTGTCTTTGAGTTTATACGCATTTTTTATGCGGCCCCATTCAGTAAAGCCGTGTTTTTGGTATACATGCCGCGCGCGCTCATTATCAGCATACACGCCAAGTTCAACTTGTGTAAAATTTTGTGCTTTTGCATGTTCCAATATACGGGTAAGAAGGAGGCTGCCGATGCCTTTATCCCAATACGCTTTTTTTACTCCGATACCGAAGTGCGCCCGGTGTCTTATTTTCATTCTATCTAAGACAGGTTCTATCCCGCATGTTCCTGCAATTATGGTATCAACAATGGCAAGCAGCAGCAGTTTGTTGCTGCTCGTGCTATAATCTTCAATAATGCCTTCCTCGTCTTCGAGTGTCGTATGTATTTCTTCAGGATACCGCATCAGAAAGTAGCTTTCTTCATTGGTAATAAGAAGATGGTCGATCATTGCACGTGCATCAGCTTTTTCAGCGCTGCGTATGGTGCATATAAGGCCGTTTGGAAGGGTAATCGTTTGGACTTCATACTTCATGGAAAGTATTCTATAATATACGTATAAAATGTACAATACAGAAAAATCATCAGGACAACCGTATATACATTGCAAGAGGTATTGTACAAAAAGGGCTTGACAAAAAATGAAGCATATATATAATGACTAACCGTATATGCGGATGTCGTATAACGGCTATTACCCCAGCCTTCCAAGCTGGAGACGAGGGTTCGACTCCCTTCATCCGCTTTTTCTTGAGTCTCCTACCGCCCGCCTGTAAACATAATCGAGGTATAGATCTGTTACGGTAACAATTATGTACTTTTAGACTTTTGCTAAGTGTTTTTTTTTGCTATATTTATAGCATGAGTATTTATCCATCTAGAAAATTATACCGCATACTGCAGGCTATTATCGTACTACTTGTACTGGCCATTGCAGGTGGTACCGGTATTGCGTACTTTCAAAAATCATTTAAACACACCGAAGCCCCTGTGCAGTATGCTACGCTCAATACGGTACTGTTAAAAGAGCATGCCCTTTTCGGTGATATTGGGCAATTACGAGTTGCCACTGTTGACACGCCACCTGTCACGATTGTGCTCAGTCCATTCTTGGAATATAAAGCTGATGATACGGCATTTCAAGAAGAACTGGTACAAAAAAAAGAGATTTTGAAGCATACCATACTAGAATATTTTGCTGTACAAAGTGCATACCGAATTAGCAGTGAACCTCCACATATGATCAAAGAATCTCTGCTCCCGCTTATCAATGCACAGCTTGTGTTGGGCAAAATCAAAAATATTTATTTTGAGGATTTCGTCATACTCTATTAATAAAATGAGTGGGCGCCTTAAAAAAACTGTGTTGGATTTTTAAAGATTTCCTATTAAAAAGGGGTACCTTGATTGACCGCTGTTCAGATTATTATTGTCATAATTCCCATTGTAGGTATTATCATGGGAGGGCTGATTATCTTTTTTTATCTTCTTTGGAGGCATAAACAAATTATGCTGCAAATTAAAATGAATATTTATCGGCCGCCTGCTTTTAATGTGCAATTATTTTGTTTATTACTTGGTATTATTTTAATATCGATCGGGTTTGTGCTATCGGTGCTTTTTTACCTTATAGAACATATTAGCTACATATTACTAGGCGGGCTCATTCCCTTTGCGTTAGGTATCGGTTTATGTATTTTTTACGCGAGGCTATCACCTTATCAGCTTTCAAAACCGCCTTACATCACGGCACAATCAGTATGAATATACAGAATATCCGAAAACCCAAATACCTTCGAAAGCACGCACAACAGGACTATGAGCTTTGCAAAGCAGTTCTTGCTGGCAATCCCCGGGCTTTTGCACTGCTTGTTTCGCGATATCAAAAACGTATCTACACGCTTGGCTTAAGTTTTTTTGACAACACAGAAGATTGCGAAGACTTTACGCAAGATGTCATGCTCAAAGCCTATACCAATTTGTCAACCTTCCGCGGCGAAGGTTCTTTTTCCGCATGGCTTATGCGGATTGCGTATAATACAGCGGTGAATTCAGCAGCAAAAAAAGAACATTACACCTCTCTTGCTGAAGGAGAGGATATTGCATATCCTGGAGAAACCCCTGAAGAAAAACATATGCGCAATTGCATCATACTGTCTATCCGAGAGGCAATAGACAACCTGCCAGATCACTACCGCCTCTGTATTGACTTATACTTTTTTTATGACATGAGCTATGCAGACATCGCTTCGATCACGAATTTACCGCTTAATACTATTAAGTCGCACATTTTCCGTGCAAAAAAATTGCTAAAAGCATATTTGAGTGATGATCGGGTTATATTTGAGCGTTCCAATACTGTGCTTTTTTTTCCCTGTGCCTCGATGATTACTGCAAAAGGAACATAACATATGAACTGTACAACAGCGATCGAGGTATATTTATCACTTGATCACCATGAAGCGCTTCCTGTTACCGTAAAAATACACTGTATGCAGTGCAAAAAGTGCACGCAGCTTATCGCTCAGATGGAGCGCAGCATTGCAAGTAAGCTACATAGTATACATGAAGCAACTATGCTTGACGATGCGTTGCTGCGTGCAACCATGCACCGAATTGCTTACCTGCAAGTACCGCAAAGGGGAGGCTCCGCCGATAACAGCACCTACTCATTTTATTCGTGGCTTATTGCTGGTCTTGTGCTGATCACTGGGTTTGTGCTTATCCCTTTAAGTGAAATAGGACAAAAAGGATTGGAACAATTCGGTACAAATTTTAATATTGCTTTTGCACTGCTGTGCGCAGGAAGTGTTATCGGTTATGCTGCTATGTTTCTGGTGCGGAACTTTGCACTTTTCAGTACCAAAATACATAGATGGACTACACTGCGGTAAGCAAGGGAGGGGGTAGGTATGGTTTGCTCTGGTGCATGAGTACGTAATAGCGTACCGGTTGGGCAGCCGGTAGCGAAGCGTGCCTAAAAAAACACACCGTGCAGGCACACGGCGTGTTATACGGTTTATGACTTTTTCCCCATATAGATGGTATAGCCGTCTCCAAAGTAGTGAGGGTTATCCTTTATGGTTATTCGGTCGGCTGCGGTAGGGCTCAGTTCTTTATAAAAGTAATACGTATCAGCATAGTTGTCGCCAAGATCAGTCTTTAATTGCTTTTCTACCTCCTTGGCAATGTCCTGCGAGGATGCGTGTGCGGCAACCTGAATAGCAGGGAG
Source organism: Treponema sp. (assembly GCA_052169815.1). Classification (GTDB taxonomy): domain Bacteria; phylum Spirochaetota; class Spirochaetia; order Treponematales; family Treponemataceae; genus Treponema. The sequence goes on along the minus strand of JBQNBR010000008.1, from coordinate 9,148 downwards.
TGTATGGGGAAAGGGGCTCGAGCTCTTATACTCAGTTACGGGCTTAACAGTGATAGGCGTTCCTCCGCTAGTAGAGGCGGGATGGATAACGTCATTTGCTATAGATTTAAAGCTAACGGTTATCGTGCGCTTCTTTTGTGCAATATACACAGTGCATCCATCGGTAAGATCAGTATCTTTAATTTCATCACTACTAGAACCATCGCCATTCTTGAAAAGCTTATACAGGGTGTCAAAATATTGCAGCGCACCAACTTCTTCTTTTATACGCCGCCCAAGCGCTGCTGCCGTCGCTGTAGCATCGGCGTTGTCCGCAAGGGTAACCGTTAATACTCTGCCCTCTCCTACATAGTCAAGTACTTGATGATAGTTTGCACTGCCTACAGTAATGGTCTTGCCTTGGTCTATGGTTTTAACGGTAACCTTTGCAGTGTTATGCCTTTTGCCGATATAAACGGTATTGCCGTCGGCAAAAAGAGAATCAGGGGCTTCGGTGATGGCAGCTTCATCGCTGAATAATTTGTAGTAGGCATCGAAATAGCTTGAACCGGTATCCTGTCTTATTGCTGCCCGCAGCGCTGTTACAATAGCACTTTTCGTAGCAGTATCAGACACCGTAGCGCTAACCGTTTTGCCTTCGCCGTTGTATGCTTCTAGCGGCCGGTATTGCGTGTAGTAGTTTGGTCCCACCGATCTCACTGTCAGGGATACGGTGTTTGAGTAGCTTGCTTTTCCCACATAGACGATACTGTTGTGTTTTAAGTCCGGATCGTTTTCATTATATGTGCTGCTTGCTTTACTGCTGCTGCGGTACAGCTCAAGCGCTACTGTTTTCAATTCCGGAGCTTTCTCTTCGATTGCAGTTATTATCGTTTGCTTTGATGCGATGTTTTGTCCTTTCGGTACGCTCACTGGTACATTAAAGCCATTTTTAAATGTACTAAAACCCTTCAGGTTTTTGCTCGTGGTAACAGTCCTTACCGTAAAAGATAGGGTATCCATTTCGGGGGGGATGGTGTGTGGTGAATCCTTTTGAGGGCTTTCGGTTGGTTTACACGCACCGAGCAGCATAGTTACGAAAACTATGCTCGTAATCAATTTTACGAGCATGCAGTAGTTTTTTTTCATACGAGAGCCTCCTTATAACATTAAAAAATAATATCGAACCGTATGTTACGCTCGTAGGCGGTAACATACCAAATCACCGTAATTTGGTGATAATTATAGCGTCCTTTATACTGAGCTGTCAAGCCGACGGTTTCGCTTTGTGCATACAGACTACAGAGCGCTTGCAGAACACCGGTACAATAGATCTATTGATTTTCTTATCCAAGTTGATCGTAATCATAAAATACTGCTTGAAGAAAAATAAAAAGTGTAGTATGCTAAAAAAGGGCGTAAGATTTATGTAGAATCTACCCTATAATGAAAAAAGCGTATGTTATCGGAGGGTTCGATATGGCAATGACTGATGAGCATTTTCAATTAGTTACATTTCAACTTGGAGAAGAGTTGTATGGTGTCGATATAATGGATGTAAAAGAGATTGTAAAAATTCAGGATGTTCGGCAAATTCCTAATTCTCCCTACTATGTAGAAGGTTTTTTTCATCTGCGGAATGAGTTTATTCCTATTATTAGTTTACATAAACGGTTTCATATTCAAACAGCGTCGTTAGATAATAGCGACGAAGGCGGATTTGTCATCCTTAAAATAGGGAAATACAAAATCGGCATTATTATCGACCGCATTGCTCGTGTGCTGGGAGTGAGCCATGATGAAGTACAGCCTCCTCCTCAAATGATTACCGGTATCGGTACTGAGTATATCAATGGCGTTATCAGACAAGAAAGCGGCTATTTAATTTTATTGGATATTCGTAAATTATTTAATCCGGCAGAATTACAGAAACTTACTAGTTTATAGTATGCTGATACCCGTTTATAGTTCTACTATCCGCCGATCCGAAATGGATGCTGTGCTCACCTGTATGGTTGAGGAAAAAGTGGGGCCGGGTGAAGTAAATCAAAAACTTATTAAATTGATACGTGAGCTCTATGGGGTTGACGGTGCATTGGTATTACGGAGTCCGGCGTTGGCGCTTTTTTATGCGTTACAGGCTTTGGATTTACCGAGCAAAGCGGGTGTGCTCGTTTCAGCCTTGGCTCCTGCGTGGCAGTATACTGAGCTTATCCGGTTTGGGTTTACCCCAATGGTAGTGGATGTTGATCCTGTATCGGCGCTGGTTACCCTTGAAGCCGTAGAAGATGGTATAAAACAAGGCGGCCGCGTACTTTTGTTACACGAGACCCTGGGGAACATGCCTGATATGGCGGCTTTTACCACACTATCCATCCCAATTATCGAAGACATTTCGCAGAGCGCCGGTGCTTACTGCGGGGAGCAACAGGCAGGGTGCTTTGCTCCTTTTGCCATCCACGGTTTAGAAGAACATGATATCATTACGGCAGGCGGCGGCGCTTTTTTATTCAGTGCAGATCGTCGGCATGCAGCGCTCATCAAAAATTACGTAGGAGCTGCGCCGGTTACCGATGTTTTACCGGATATTAACGGCTCTCTTGCATTGGTGCAGCTTAAAAACAGGGAAAAAAACAGGCAGTTGCGCGCTGAAATAGGGGAGCTCTATGTGCGCGCCTTACTGCAAACCAGGCATAAACCGCTTGCTTTCGCCGACAACATAAAAAATCCGGTGTATTCTTTTCCTGTTATCCTAGAAAGCGGCTTTAAAGAAGTCAAAGCGTATGTCAACCGTAAGGGAATCGAAATAGAACTTGCCTTTGCGCATTCTATTGTGCAGCACATAGATGCGGCCGGTACCTGTATGCATGCGGCATCCTTAGCCTTACGCACTGTATTGTTTCCGCTTTATCCGCGTCTTGGCGCCAAAAACGCGGCAAAAATTGCAAAAATTGTAGCTACCTTACCATAAAAAGGAACAAAGAACTACGGGTGCGGCTATGCAAAAACGAGCGATCATTATTGTAACCAGTTACCGCAAACAAGCGATTGCACTCGCTCACGAAATTGCAGCATTCCTTCATGATGCGGCAATAGCGGTTGATATTTACGAGTACGACAAAAAAAATATCGCCGCCCCTGATGCTGCGCCTTATGCGCTTGCGGTTAGTTTGGGCGGAGACGGAACAGTGCTCTTTGCAGCCCGCTTTTGCGCTGCGCACGAAATTCCGGTGTTTCCTATTAATTTTGGTACGTTTGGTTTTATTGCCGGTGTGAAACCATCTGATTGGCAGCAGGTTTTGGCTTTTTACCTTGCAGGTAGCCTTCGGCCTTCTACCCGTATGCTGCTTTCAGCTTCGCTTTATAGGAAGGAAAGCCTTGTTAGTACGTTGGATGTATTAAACGATGTGGTCATCTCCAAGAAAGGCATTAGTAAGATTTGTTTGGATATTGCATTTAACGGTATCGCTTTCGGTATATATCAGGCGGATGGTATTATCGCCGCCACGCCGACTGGTTCTACTGCCTATTCAGCTGCAGCAGGTGGGCCCATTCTTGATCCTTCGGTGCCTGCCTTTTTGCTTACGCCGGTAGCTGCTTTTTCATTATCAAATCGGCCTATTGTGCTGCCTGCTTCCGGCGTTATTACGATTAAGGTTTTGCATAATCGGGACGAACAGGTTATTATGTCAATCGACGGCCAGCAGGCGTATGAGCTGCGTGAAGGCGACCGTATCAGTATATGCATGTCAAAATACCAGGCGCATCTTATTGGTTGTTCGTATGAATCCTTTTACGATGCGTTACGCTCAAAGCTCGCGTGGTCAGGCAGCTCACTTGCACGCTAACAGGTGTTGTGATACGAAGAGGTTTTTATGATCGAAACTATTTCGATAAAAAATATTGCATTAATCGATTCCCTATCGCTTGATTTTAATCAGCATTTTACTGTATTGTCGGGTGAAACGGGTGCCGGTAAGTCTATTTTAATTGGAGCAATTGGTTTTCTGCTTGGTAGAAAAGTCAGTGCCGACGTTATCCGTACCGGCAGCTCAGAAGCCTCCGTTACCGGTACTTTTTATATTGCACAAGACCATACAAAAGCACTTGCGTGGCTGCAAGCCCACGACATAGCACTTGATAACGATCGCATTACCATACGTCGTACCTTAAAAAACACCGGGCGGGGTACTATCTGGCTTCAAACAGTGGCAATTTCACGGGCAGAATTGGAAGAATTCACCGCTTTGCTGGTGGATATTCATGGTCAGCATGAGCATCAATCGCTGTTTAATGTGGCAGAGCACCGCCGGTTTTTGGATACTTATGCTGGTATCCTTGCCGAGGTGCAGAATATAAGTCGGCTATACACGCAGCTTGCCGAGTTAAAAGCCCAAAAAGCCAAGAGTGAGCTTTCTGGCCAAGAACGCGCTGAAAAGATTGATTATCTTTCATTTGTCATTGATGAAATAGCTAAGGCACAGCTGCAAGCTGGCGAGGATGATCTTTTGGAAGCAGAAGAAGCCAAGCTATGTCAGTACGAAAAGCTGTATGAGCACTTGGAATTGACAGAATCGCTTTTACTGCAAGAGCACGGTATTGTTCCCTCATTAAAAAAACTACAGCATCTGTGCGGTACTCTAACTTCTATCGATGAAAGTCTTGCCAGCTATGCTGAGCGGATAGATTCCGCCTATTATGACTTACAGGATATCGGTTCATTTTTCAGCACATACCGTGAAAAGCTCATTTTTGACCCTGAACGGTTGGCTTTCATACAAGAGCGGCTTGCCGTCATTCAAAAATTGAAAAAAAAGTACGGAAACTCGCTTGAAGCTCTTTTTGCCTATCAGCGAGATGCCCAAGCGCAGCTTGACGCATTGGAAAAAAGCGAATCGGATAGCGAGGCATTAGATGAGCGTATTGCTGCCCTTGAAGCTACATTGTTTTCGGCTGCTACTGAAGTATCGCGTAAGCGGATTAGCGCCGCTGGTGCATTAGAACAGCAGGTGCAGTCCCTCTTGCGGCAGCTTGGTATGCAGCGTGCCGTGTTTCAAGTTTCGGTATGTCCGAAAGCGCCCGACGGCAATAAGCAGGTTATCGGTATGCACGGTTTTGATGCGGTTGAATTTTTGATCAGCGCAAATGCCGGTGAGCCGGTAAGGCCCTTACACAAAATCGCGTCAGGCGGAGAGATTTCCCGTGTGATGTTGGCATTGAAAACAGCGCTTGCTGCAGGGGACGAAACGGAAACGCTTATTTTTGATGAAATTGATACCGGTATCGGCGGTGAGGTAGCCTGTGCTGTCGCTGAACATATCAAATATCTTGCAGAAAAAAAGCAAATTCTTTGTATTACACACCTTGCGGTAATCGCCGCTCATGCCGATACTCATATGAAGATAGAAAAAACACAATCGTGCGATTCTAGTACTACAGACGTACGTATTGTTATGGGGGAAGCCCGTATAGATGAAATTGCACGGATGCTTGCAGGCGATGAAGTAAGTGGTGCGTCACGGATTCATGCACAAGAACTTTTATCAAAATACAGCAGCTCTGTTCATTAAGGCGGTATAATATGCAACCAGGTTTAGGCCCAGCAAAAAAAGAATGGTATAGAAAAAAAATCAATTCTTATCAAGAGAAAATAGATGCAATTCTGAGGCGGGAACAAAGTGTTATAGCCGATGATCCGGATGATCCTGAAAGTGTTCATTACAAAAAACTCTTATTTGCAGAGGAACTTTTGTATATGGTAACGTTGCATCTTGCAAAATACCAGCTGCTGTTAGTATACGATAACAGCAAAAACAAAGATACCCTTACTGATATACGGAATGCGCTCTATAAAACAATTATTTATTTTGAAAGCATTGTTACCAATCTTATTGATGCTCCTTTTTCAGACTACGCGGCGCAGCTTGAAAAAATTAAACAAGTACCACAAAAGCACCGGTATTATCTTATCAGAAAATTGGGGCTGCTTATCGATTTAGTGAATTTGGCGTATAGTAATGACAATAAATGGAAGTTTGTGTCAGTCGAGATACAAGGACGATTCGCCGTTATTGCAAAAAATATTTTAGATTTAAAAGATAGTACCGAAACGGGCCTTGATCCGAAGTCCCCTGAGTATGATATAACGGTGTTTCATTTAAAGCTTGTAAAAGCATTACTGCTTCAAGCAGCAACGCGCTACCGGCAAAAATACGAGATGAATACCTCAAGCGTTGATGATTTTAAGCTTGCTATTCAGTATTTATCGGCTTTGCGGCGTATTCACTTGGTGTTAAATGAGCGGAATGCAGCTGAAGAAGTAAAAAAGAGAATAGATATCTGGCTGACTAAAATGGAAAAGGATATGAAAAAAAGAAAAACCAAATGATATTTAATCAAGCGATTATATTGAAACTGTTTGAAGCTTTTTCTATTCAGCGGTGGAATGATTTGGTTCGACCTTTTGACATTGTGGAAATGGATAAAACCGCTGAAAAAATGGTTTTAACCTTTATCATTGGAAAGTACGAAGAAAAAGCGGGCCACCGTCTTGATTGGGTAAAAATCATTCATAATACCTTTTTTGAGCTGCTACGCCGTATTGCACTGTGTGATATTAAGTCACCTGTACAGCGTATCATTCGTACTAAGTACCCTGACGAGTACCGCAAACTAAACCAATGGGTATTTGAACAATATAACGCCACTGTTGGTGATGCGGTACTGCTTGAAGAATTTTCAGCTTACCTTTTTGATACGCCTGACCCTTCCGATCTTAGTTTGCGTGTGTTACGTGCGGCGCATAAGTATTCCGCTATTCGTGAGCTTGCTATGATCCGCATGGTGAATGAACCATTTAGATTAACCGCGATTGATCGGGAGTTGCAAGCTGATATTGCCGATTTTATGGATCTTAAAGGTATTCAATTACTGGTTACCCAGCAAGGACCCTATCGGTTTATTACCGAAATTGAAAAACTCCGTTTTCAAATTCGGTGGAATCAAACGCCCCGTGTTCCTGCTACGAATGTACTGGGGCATTCGTATTTTGTAGCGGCCCTCGCTTTTTTAATGAGCCGCACCGTGCACTGTCCCGCTCATCGGGTATATACTAATTTTTTTGCAGCTCTTTTCCATGATTTGCCAGAAGCGGTTACCCGTGATATTATTTCGCCGGTTAAACAAGCAACCGATCATTTGCCGGAAGTAGTCAAGCATATCGAGGATGCAGTGGTGGCTCAAGAACTGCTGCCGCTGATGGATGAGTGCTACCGCGATGAAATTATGTACTTTATCCAGCATGAATTTGAAAACCGTGTGTGCATTAAAGGCAAAACGAAGGTGGTAGACGCATGGTCTGATTTAAATACAACGTATGCTGATCCTGCCTTCTGTGCTGTTGAAGGTAAACTCATTCGTGTGGCAGATCATATCGCTGCCTTTGTTGAGGCAGAACGCTCCATCCAGTTCGGTATACGTTCCGAGCAGCTTGAGCATGGCAGGACGAGTATCCTTGAACGGTATCCGAAGGGGACGTCTGTTAACGGCTTATCCCTCGATCTGTTTTTTGAACCATACCGGGTGTAAGCGCAAGTTTTGCAAACACTGCTTTTCCCTTGTGCTTTAGAAAATGAGAAAAACTGCCGATATCCTATGTATAGGTTTGGTAGTGGATAAATACAAAAAGATAATAATACACGTCTCTTTGGCTTTTTTGCTCTGCATGCAAGGTCTCTATAGTGCTGATACCTTACACATGTTAGAAAAAGGAGAGACCCTTTATTCGTTAAGCCGAAAATACGATATTCCTCTTTCAGTTATTCTTGACTACAATGGTATTACCGATTCAAGAAAAATTACCATTGGTCAATCCATTGCTATTCCGGAAAGATACAGAGTAGAAAAAGGAGATACCCTATACAGCATCGCTAAAATCAAAGGAGTAAGCGTACAGGAACTTACACACGTAAATGGTATAACGGCTTCCAGCCTTTTGACGATAGGGCAGCTGCTGATTATTCCTGCACCTGCTCCAGAAAAAGTTGCAGTAGGGACGGAAGATAAGCCGGTTACACAAAAGGCCGCGGAGCAGCTGATGCAGGATCCCCGCTCTTATGTACAAAAACCTATTGATAAAAATGCAGTATGGCCGGTTTCGGTACTTAATATTGCGTATCTTTCAGGAAAATTGTATGGGGTTGTCATTGATTCCCGTAAAAATGAGCCGGTATATACTGTTGCCTCAGGGAGGATTCTCTCCAGTTTAGCTTATAGAGGATATGGACAGGTGGTCTTTATTCAATCAAAAACCAAACATATCTACGTGTATGGAGGCTTGTCTGAAATTGCCACGAAAACCAATGACGAAGTTTCTTTCGGACAACAAATAGGCACGCTCGCCTCCGATCCGATCAGTGGCAAGTCTCGATTGTATTTTATGGTATACGAAAATAACAAACCGCTTGATCCTGCCAAAGCGCCGCGTGGCCGCTAGTAACTGCCCCTGCGTTTATTCTTTGGCCTGAGAATCAAGTAAGATAGTGACGGGACCGTCATTATGAATGGCAACGTTCATGTGCGCACCGAATTGTCCTGTTTTAATTGGTTTACCGAGTGTGTGTTCAAAGGCGCGAATGCAGCTTTCGTATAGCGGGATGGCAATTGACGGTGTCGCGGCCGCATTAAACGAAGGGCGGTGTCCCTTTTTTGTACTTGCCATGAGCGTAAATTGACTGACCAATAATATATCTCCGCTGATATCCAGAAGTGAATCATTCATTTTACCTGCTTTGTCTTCAAAAACCCGCAAATTAGTCGTTTTTTTCACTAGCCATTCGATATCCGCCTCAGTGTCATTTGGGGCTATGCCCAACAAAATAACAATCCCTTTTTCGATGGATCGTGTATCGGATCCTTCAATGCTGACGCTCGCTGATGAAACTCGTTGAATTACTGCACGCATGAGTAGTTCCTTTTTTCAAAATTATAAGGTAGCCGCCAGACTGAGGATGCCCTACTGAACTTAAGGTCGCTCTCGTTAAATAATTTGCGGTTACAATCCATTACTGAGTATAGCACGAATGCGTAGTTTTAGCAATTTACCAGCGGATCATCACACGGAAATCAATTTTTAAGTGAAGGTATCAAAAAAGAGGAAAAAGTGCTAAAG
>JBQNBR010000007.1:0-40482 GCA_052169815.1 Treponema sp. | reverse complement strand
CATTAAAACTTTTTACCGCAGCCTACTGAATTTACAGAAAGGACTTCACAGGCTCGCACGAACGCAACATCCTTGTACTTTCCGGAGATTATGGTGGATGAGCTCTCGTATAATATGTATTACTGTTTCATCTAAGAACTGTGTGGTACGGAAAAGGATAAGCTTGAAACACAGTCTGATTTGGGGGAGGGGTCGTAGGTGCATCACCACGTAATGTACATTGATATACGTTGCATGGCGATGATATTCTTGTCCGTTCTGAAATGCTTATATTTTAAACTTCCCTACTTCATTAGTCAAATTCTCAATACTAGTCTTATTCCGTTGAGTAATCTCGTTGACTTCCTGCACCGCGTTGTTGATTTGTATCGCCCCTGAGGCCATCTCATTCATACTTTCAGTGATAACACGCGTAAGGCCGTCAAGCTTTTGCATCTCCTCTGCGACACCCTCTCCACCTTTGAGCATCTCCTCAGAGCCTGCTTGTACTTCTATCGTTACCGTGTTGATACTCTTGATAGCAGTCAGCACTTCCCTGCTGCCATGCTCTTGTTCTCGCATCGATTCGGTAAGCTGGGCACTCATTCCTTTTACCTGTTCGGCAAGCGTAAAGATCGTATTGAACTTTTCTTCTACTGTCTTGGATGAAGCAGAGAGTATTTCGATTTCACCTGATAGGTTTTTAAGGGTTGCCGTGATGGTTTTCCCTTGCATGGCCGAATCTTCTGCGAGCTTACGGATTTCGTCAGCGACGACGGCGAAACCCTTCCCTGCTTCTCCCGCATGAGCGGCCTCGATAGCAGCATTCATTGCCAAAAGGTTTGTCTGGCTGGCAATATGCTGGATAACACTAGAGGCTTCCATCAGCGAACCGGATTCTTCGGCAATTTTCTGTGTAACAGTGTTGGCCGTTACCAATGTGGCTTTGCTGTCGCCGGTAGCCGTTGTCAGTTTTTTAATTGCTTCGTCAGTTTTACCAAGCGTTTGCCCAATGGATACGATGTTCGCAACCATCTGTTCTACGGACGAGGAAGATTGCGCAACGCTTGCCGCCTGCGTGTCAATGCTGTTATTGAGTTGCTTAATGGTACGAACAATTTCCTCGATAGTCGCGGCTGTTTCGGTAACGCTTGCCGCTTGTGTCAGAACCTTCTCTTTAACACCGTCGATATTTTCGCTGATCTGGTGCATGGCGCTGGCAGTTTCAGTCATGTTGGACGCAAGCTCATTGCCGATTTTTTCCATCGTTTTACTGTTCACCCCTACTGTGCGCACCGATGTACCGATCTTTGCAATTGTTTCATTAAAATACCCTGAAAGTTCGGCAATTTCATTATGACCGTTTACTGGCAGCCGTACCGTCAGATCTCCGTCGCCTTGTGCAATATTCCTGAGCGCATCGCTTGTAAATTGCAAGGGCTTACTCACTTGCCAATGAACAAGGGCAAATAAGAGCACAACGATTGCCACAACAATAAACAAATATTGCACAACCGTCGTTATCATAAAATTTCGCGCAGTAGCAGTAAAAACGTGTAACGAAGTTGAAGAAAGTAATATCCATTTTTCATTCATCCCTTTAATTTCTATGGGGACAAAAAGATATTTTGACTTTACCTTCGATGTTCCAGAAATATGGACAGCTTCCTTAACATCCCCCGGTTTAAGCTCATTAAAAATGGTTTTAAAATCAGAATGCCGATCAAAAAAATTATTCATAATATCTGCAGCATTCGCTCCGTTCCCCACGACGAAACCTGCACCAGTACATAATACTTTAAAGTTAGTCTTTGTGGTACCCGGTATGTTTTCAAGTTTTTTCTGCAAAAAGGTAACATCCACATCAGCATTGATAACCCCAATTGGTTTTCCTTGGTGCACAAGCGGAATAGCGAAAGTCGTCATAATCATGTTATTACTTTCAAATGGTTGTCCGACCATCGCTCTGTTTTGACGGAGCGGAGCGGTATACCATATTTCGGCAGTGGCATCGAAGTTTGCCGAACGGATAGTGATAGTATTTCCATTTTTGATGACATAAGGAACAAATCGCCCATCCTCCTTATGGATACCCTTATTTGAAAAAGCTGCATCGTTGTTGTCAAAAGCATTCGGTTCAAATAGGACTGCAAGACCTGTGAGCGCAGTATTTTCTTTTAATAACAGTTCTAGACAAGTTTGTATCAGCTCTCGATTCCGCTGCGGTTCTGGTACAGCCATTTCACTCTGCACAAACGCGGCTACCCCCAAACAGGTTTGATATACTGTTGCAAAAACACTGTTAATTTCAGCAGCAACAAGTTGATTTTCTGTTGTGACTTTTAATGTAGACTCTTCAAGTTCATCTGAATAACTGGTAACAGCATCGTAAGCAGCTTTCCCTACGAAAACAGTTAGCAATACCAATGAAATAACAAGAGCGAGCTTAAATCCGAGACGGTGGGCAAACGCCCATTTTTGCATACGCGGCTCCTGCGTTCTCGGGTCCATTTGTCGATTGTGTCCATTGTACTGGGGGCGGGGAGAGAACATACTGATTCCTTTCATTCTGTCAAACCTCTGTTAATATAGAATTGATAAAACTGCGTATAGCGCCCCTTTAAGGCTACATAATAGCGCGGTATGAAAATTTGCAACGCAAATCGTCATTTTTCTCTTCAAAGACTGTAAGGGGTATTTACTTGTTATAGAAACATACAAATACCCATCAACTTTTTATACCTTAAACTGAGTGACTTCCTTTGAAAGATTCTCAATACCAAGTTTGTTTTTCTGAGTTATTTCGTTAACGGCTTGTACAGCGCTATTAATTTGAGCAGTACCCTCAGCCATTTTACTGCCATTTTCCTGTTCTCGCATCGATTCGGTCAGGCGCGTACCAGGGAAATCAATTTTTGAAAAATGACACCGCAATCGAATGTATTTTATGATGTTTTTATAAAAAAACAGGACGTTTTCCAACATTTTTCTCATATTTTCAACTTTAAAATCTGTGAAAAGGGCAAAAATTGATTTCCCTGGCTTGCAAAAAATCAGCCTTGCGTTTTTTTGTTTTTGCTTCTATAAAATATATTTCAATCTCAGTGCGACACTCGTCTTTATTTTTATTTTTCAGGCGGTGTAGTATATAGAGTAGGAAACCAGAATGGTACATTGATGAAGTACATTTCAGAAATGACGTATAAAGGTAAAACAATAAGCACCACCGGAGGAGGATCAAGTGAAGTTGCTTTTACGAGTGATGGAATAGAAATGTTTAGATCACATTTGAAACGGGTAACGGATCAAGCGTTTATCGATAAAATAAAAAATCTTCCAGTAACAAGCGGTAAGTAGGCTTTCGTAATCGGAAGGCGTTTAGCGCATATTCAGTGTATGCAATAAGCACTGTTCTGCACTTATTGTATACACTGCCCCCTGTTATCATATCAGAGAAAATACCGAGGTAACTTTTCTTGAAAAGGCTTTACAGGTATACTGATGCCATGGAACTACAGTCAGTATTGCATGAAATTGATAGGCTTAAAGCTGAATTAGACGCATTACGGCCGCTTTCGGTACAACAAGCTGCCAATCTTAAACGGCTGTTTGATGTTGATTTTACCTATAACTCAACGGCGATAGAAGGAAATACCTATACCCTACAAGAAACGCGTATTGTGCTTTTGGACGGCATTACTATCGGCGGCAAGTCAACACGGGAGCATCTGGAAATCGTTAACCATAAAGAAGCTATTGACTATATTGAAAAACTGTCAGAAAAACCATTAACGGATATGACCCGCACTGACATTTTAACGATACATCATCTGATATTAAAAGGTATTGATACCGAACATGCAGGGGTTTTGAGGGATGTTCCGGTGTACGTCCGATTGGAAAACGGAACCATTCATAAGTTCTGTAATCCCCTTAAGCTTATTGACGAGATGGATAGTTATTTTCAATGGCTTTTTTCACCAAAAGAAGCCCATCCGCTCTGTATTGCTGCCGAAGCACATACAAAATTGGTGAGTATTCATCCATTTATTGATGGGAATGGGAGAACAGCACGTTTAATGATGAATCTCATCCTTATTCATTACGGGTATCCGCCGGCAATAATAAAAATAAGCCAGCGAAGTCAGTATTTAGATGCAATTGAATGCTGGCAGCAAACCGGTGATGCTAGTTCTTTTATGCAATTACTCACTGATTCGGTAAAAGAAAATCTTGAACTATATATTGAAACACTGAAAAACAAGGTGATTTGGAAGTAAGACACTCACTTTTTTCCACGTGATACGCAAGTCAAGCGTCATTATGCAGGGCTTAAAAACAGGGCTTCTAGCCGTGAAAATAATACTAGAGAGATCGGTAAACCTGCCGAGGCTAACGGACACAAACTGACATCATATTACCCGCTGTTTTAGTATCTGCTCACAGCTAGAAGCCCCTGCGCTGAACCGGCCATCATTGCTCATTTCCTACTTCCATGGTACAGTAATAGCATGAGTACCGCTACAAGGGAAATGCCTGCAAAGCAATTGAAATAAGTTCAGAATTTGCTTAAAAAAAATAAAGAGGCGGTGGTATTTATAATGATATAATAGACTTATACGGATGAGGAGCCGGAAGAAGGCAGCGGAACCGCCGCTATCTAACGAGTAAGACTAAGGAGAAACGATTTATTTTTCAAGCGTTTCGGCTACCCACTCTTTAATCGTCCTGGTCTGCTCACTAAAGCTGCTTCCAATCAGTATAATCTTCTTTCCGTCTGTCTTATACTTTGCGGCGTAGCTGTTCTCTTTTATCTGATTGAGTGCATCTTCCGCACTGCCGTTACCGGAGAGCTTAAACTCGAAAACGTAGATACTATCAACTGTCAAAACGACACAATCGGCACGTTCCGTCGAACAATGCGCCTCAGTCTGCACAAATTGCCCCATCAGCTTAAAAACCAAGTACACCGCCGTCTGGTAATTCTGCTCCCGCAGTTTTAAGTTTTCTTCCGTAAAATTATCATACGGAATACCTGCGATAAGCGACTGCATCCGCTCCATAAAGCTATCAACGTTCCCCTCACGGATGTCTTGGAGAAATTGTACGACGTAGCTCCCTGTTTGACCAGCGGGTAAACTAGAATACGCAGGCAGTAGATTCTCTAAAAAGCCGTACCGTACTTCATCATTGGGAAATCCAAGCCGGTACAGCCGTACATCGCTGATATACTCTTTAATCGTTAGATATCCTGATTGAAAGAGAATGGGGAGCGCATTTTCTGTCACCGCACGATAGGTTTCCAATCCTGATTCGTTCAGCTTAACATTTCCATCCAAGTCGGGAATAAAGTAGTGAGCTCCTTTTAAGTAGTTCACCAAAAAAGTCGGGGTTCCCGTACTGAACCAGAAGCTTTTAATCTCTTTATAGTCAAAAGCATTGAGCAGGCTAAAGGGATTATACATTCCTTCCCCAGCAGGATGGAACAGATAACCGTCATACCATTGTTTTAAGGCTGCAATCGCTTGCGAATAGTCAAGTCCTTGCCGTTCGGCAAGCGTTTTGATTTCCGGCTGAAAAGTATCTTCAAGTTCTTGCTGTGTGATGCCGCAGATACCGGCATAGGTTTCATGTAAGCTGATATCTTGCAGGTTATTCAGATCGCTGAATATACTGACCTTGCTAAATTTGGTAACACCTGTTAAAAAGGCAAAGCGGATATATTCATCACAGGTTTTAATCACTGAGTAAAATGCCTTGAGCGTATTGCGATACTCTTCGTTCAATGCTTCGTTTACGCCCATGGTCTGCAGCAGGGGTTTGTCGTACTCATCTACCAGAATAACTACTTGTTTGCCAGTTTGCTGATATACCCTTTTCAAGAGTTTTTCGAAACGTGAAGCAAAAAACGGTTGTTCTTCTTTCGGTGTCGAAGTACCGTATACAGATTCCGCTTCAGATAACATAACATGCAGCCGCTCATTTAAGGCTCCGGTATCCGTATATTTTCCGACATTAAAGTCAAAATACAGCACCGGATATTCCAGCCACGCGGCTCTGTTTCCTTGTATAGCTTGTTCTTCCTCTGCCTTTTCAAGATACAGGCCTTTGAACAGCTCTTTCTGACTGCGGAAATATGCGGCTAATGTTGAAAGAAAGAGGCTTTTGCCGAATCTTCGGGGTCGGCTTAAGAAATAAACGCGGCTGCCCGTTACTAATTGCGCAATATATGCTGTTTTATCTACATAGAGAAAGCGATCTTCCCGTAATACCTTAAAACTCTGTACGCCAATCGGCAATTTTCGTGGAAAACTCATAGAATAAGGATAACATAAACAAACCGTTTCAGCAATTTAACCGTATAACCGCGGAGCAATGGCACTATTATATTTCAAGTAAAGGGCATCTCTAAAAACTCGGTTAGCTTTTAGAGATGCCCGACGAGTATTTTTTATAAATTGTCGTACTGTAATAATTTATAAAAAATACATCGCAAATAAATCTAAGGAAAACCTCTAAAAACGGAAGTTTTTAGAGGTTCCCTAAAGAGTTGAGCGCCGAGGAGCTTTTGCATTCGTGCGCGAAAAGCGCACCTGTTAATACGCGACGTTTGCCGAAAGGCAAACTCGACGGTATAACTCAGTAGACCTATTTTGTCTGCCGAGTTATACCGTCATTTTGACGAGGATAAATGCAGGATTCAGAGTAAGAACATACAGCAGAATCTGAACATGCTACATAAAGCAGCGCTTAATATAGTGCCCATACACCAGCGAAAGACGCAATCAAAGCTGCCTTTGAACGGCATTATGTTCCGCGCTCTTATGAATCCTTTCGACTTACTACCTCTTTTAGACAAAAATTGATTTCCGTGAGCGCCAGTATGCTCAGGTGAAAAAATCAGCCTTGCGTTTTTTTGTTTTTGCTTCTATAATGGTATCTATGCAAAATTGCCGAACCGAATTACCGCAGTATAAAAAGTCTCTGTCAAAAGCGCGAAATCTCTGCAAGACGCTTGACACGCAGGTACTGCGCGGCACCATCCTCACAGCTCACAGCTCACAGCTCACAGTGAATCATATCTAGATAATCTTTCGCCCACTTTTCACAACCACCATCATTTTTTCTCAGTTGGAATACGGAATTGTTACTTGGCATAATGGACAAATTGATTGTGCTCCGGAATATATGTATAAAAATAGCTATGAGTATAATACATCAGAGATTGTTACAGCTTGATTTTTTTTAACTTACTCCAATCAACGAGGAACGTCAGTATAGTACCGCATGAGCGGAAAGCGTATCCTCTTAATCGGTGCCGTTTTCGGCGATGGTATTACCGGCGAAACCCCCGATACGTGGAAGATGGAACAGGTCTAATGCGTTAGGCATACGGAAGGTGCTGGGGCATTGTTTCAACAATGCCCCAGCAGTACATTTTTGCACAAGGATCCCTGTGCAAAAATACCGGAGCGTAAGCGGAGCCTGGAGTACGCCGGCGTGCAGTGTGGAACCACCACCATCCGTGCGGGTCTAATGATTCTGCACGCAACGCCCAAAAAAGGAAGAGGTGGATTCGATTGGCACATTACCTGCCGGTGCAATAGCAGATGACATTGGATGCTTTTTTGGAGGCCCGTTCTTCCGGCACTGAGCTATTATCCTACAGTTTTTACACCTTACGGTTAAAAAAGGTTGATAATTAAGCGGAAAGTATTGCATTTTATAAATGGGTAGCTTTATACTATAGAGCATCTTTATAAAAACTGGAACTTATATGTATCGCCGAACACATCATACTATCTTTATTACGCTACTATTCATCATGCTACTGCCGGTGAGTTCGTGCTCGTCTGCAGAATATTCCGATATATCCGTCGTGTTACCGGAGCATACCGCCCCGCAGCAGCGCATACAACTAACCGCTTTGAACAAAAATGCGGTAACCGGCACTATTCACAGTCCGCAAAAAGATCCCTACCTCTACTTTACCTTTGATCAAGCTGCCGATATCCATACCATGCTTCCCTTAGCAGCCTATTCACTTGAAATAAACGTTGAAGCGCTTGCAGACGAAAACGCACACAACAACGCTCCCTCTTTTTTTATGGCCTTTCTGTATGATACTGATTTTACGCCCGATACACACAAGCTGACCATACCGCTTTCTCAACAGCGGCCAAAGGTTATCGGCAACATACGCACACAAAAGACGTTTTCTGTCAGTATGGGCTTTGCAAGTCTGCATACAAAAAAGGCTATTGATTCCATACGCGGCTTTATCGTTTATGCAAAAGTGCCCATAAAAATCAATAGTATAGCGATTACACAAGCACAATATGGATGGACGTACGAGCAAGGGCATATCTGGTGCGGTTTTGATGCTGACGGAGGTTCCTTGCCTTCGGAGCTCTTTAGTGCGCAAGGCATTCCGGTCAAAACGGTGCTGCCTCCATTTGCCGGACACAAACCGGAGCGTATTGAACAGGTACGCGTTTTATTCAACCACTTAGCAGCGAAAACCAGCACTGCCGAGTACGCGGCGCAAGTGCACCCCAAAATTGAGGTGCAGTGCGGAGACAACCGCGTATTCTTATCATGCGAGCCGTCATTAAAGGGGACGAGTATTAACTCACATTTTTTTTCACCGCAGCAGCACACCGTATTGTTGGCTGCCAATGCCCCTTTAGTCTCCGGTATTGTGAGCTATCCCCAAACGGTACGCCCTGCTACGCCTATCATGGCTGATCCTGCATTTGTACTGCAGTGGCCGCAAGAGGCGTGGCGGAATCCGGACTATGAACTTTTTGCATGGGAACAATTCCCTTCGGTACTCGTTTTTGACTTTGCTACCTATGCAGCGCAGGATCTTTTTTTTAAGCGGCTTGCCTTTTATGCTGAAAAAAAAGGTTTTGTGGGCCAACTGCTTACCGATCAGCAGCTGCAAACCATGCATGGCTACAATGCCCACGACTACAAAGCGGACACGTTAGCAGCTTTCTTCGATAAAGCAGAAAAAGAAGGGTTCTCATTGCACCGAAGCGAATTGCTTCTACAAGAGATACTCTTTGAAAACGGCCTTATCGTACGCTCAAACGGCAGCATACAGGCAGGGCATGGAGCGGTTATTTCTATTAGTAGAGAATCAAACCCGTCCACGCGGCAGCTTTTGCTTACACACGAAAGTTTACATGGTGTGTATTTTACCCAGAAAGCATTCCGTGATGCGGTTGATACCGTATTCAACGCAATGGATACACAAGCGCTCTTATTTTTGCAGCGCTACTTTGAAGTTACGCCTTCGCTGCATTATGATACGGACGATCAGTACTTGTTCAAAAATGAGTTCATGGCATACACCTTGCAGCAGCCGATTGAGCAGGTACAAAGCTATTATGTGGAAAAACTTGCTACCCGAAAAGCGGTAAGCGCTGCAGCGCCGGCCTTGTGCGCCTATATACAAAAAACCAATGCCGCTGCGTTTAAAGAAGCAGCCAGTAAAATGAATGATTTTTTATTTAAACAATGGGGGATCGTCGGCGGCCGCATTAACCAAGCGGTTATCCAAAAACATGTGCTGCCTTAATGCCCGTGCAGCCTCGGCATAATAGCCGGCAATTACAGAGCGCACGGTGAGAAATTAGGCATCTTTTTTGCATAACGCGCTATGAAATTATTAGGCCATCTGGTATACTAACGGCCAATATGGATATACTAACTTCCAATACGGAACTTTCTTTTAACGATCTTGGGCTCAATGAATCTCTTTTAGCTGCCATTGCAGCGAAGGGGTTTGAGCAGCCCACCCCCATTCAAATTTTAGCCATACCTCGTCTTTTACAGGGCGAGGCTAATGTTATTGCAAAAGCACGGACGGGTACCGGTAAAACAGCTGCATACGGATTGCCGCTGATACAAGCACTCCATGGCGATACCGGAACACCCCGCGCGCTCATATTGGTGCCAACTCGCGAACTTGCTTTGCAGGTATGTGTGGAACTAGAATCATTTAAGATAGAAACATATCCGCGTCTTGCAGCGGTCTACGGCGGTGCTTCTATTGTAGAGCAATTGCGCACACTAAAAAGCGGCCGAGAAATCATTATTGGTACTCCCGGACGGGTGATGGATCACCTTGAGCGGGGCTCATTGCATTTAGAAAACATTGAATATTTTATATTAGATGAAGCTGATGAAATGCTGAACATGGGCTTTATCGAAGACATTGAAACTATTTTTAAGAAAACCAATCCCAACGCACGGGTGCTCATGTTTTCTGCTACCATGCCCAAGCCCATTTTCACCGTCGCTCGTGAGTTCATGGGAGCATACGAAATCGTTGAAGAAAAGGCTGCAGAGGAACCGCTGCCGTTAACCGAGCAATTTTTCTGGGTGGTGCGGGAAGAAGATAAAACTGAAGCATTAGTCAGGCTCATCGATTCTACCGATTCCTTTTACGGTCTCGTATTCTGCCAAACCAAAGCTGATGCAGACGCTGTGGCCAAAGAACTGGATGAGCGGCACTATGCCGTAGCGGCCTTGCACGGAGACATCCCTCAAAACCAGCGAGAAAAAATACTGCATCGGTTCAAAATAAAAAAGATCAATATTTTAGTAGCAACCGACGTTGCAGCACGCGGTATTGATATCGAAGGCATTACCCATGTTGTGAATTATTCCATCCCGTACGATGGGCCCACTTATACCCACCGCATAGGACGAACGGGAAGGGCCGGCGCAAAAGGCACTGCAGTGAGCTTTATCCGTCCGAATGAACGGCGCAGAATAGAATATCTACGCCGCCATGCACGGGGTGAACTCAAAGAGCAGCGGCTGCCTTCGATCGAACAGGTATTGGATAAAAAGAAAGAATACATGTTCGCCCATTTACGGCGCTCCATCGCTGATATGCAGCAGAACCAACCGCCTGCTCAAGCGTTTCAAGCGCTCACACAGCAATTAATCGACACCCTTACCACAGAAAGTGCGGCATTCGATGCGCCCGCTCTTATTGCCTCTGTCCTTCAGTTTCATTACGGCGCCATTCTATCTCCCTCGCATTATCGGAATATAAAAGCGCCGCGGGTAACCGGAGAGACTAAGCCCTCTCACGACGGCTCAACACGGTTATATATTGGTTTGGGGCGTAAAGACGGCGCCAGCAAACGCAGCATTGCCGAACTTTTGAGCAATCTGCTGAGCATTCCAAATCACACCGTTGATAACATTGCCTTATTCGACCGCTTTTCTCTCGTTACGGTACCGGCGGACACTGCCCAGAAAGCCGTGCGTCTTTCCAAGCAGCGCAAGGATGTGCCGCACATTCATATTGATGTACAATCAACAGACCAAGTAGAGAACCTTAGCTTACGGACTAAAAAAAGCATTACCAGAAAGCGTCGCGAAGATACGAGGCGAGAAGCCTTTTACCAAGAAAAAGAGGCAAAGAAAAAACACAGCACGGGGCCCGCTGCTTTATACAAAAAACGGAAAAAATGATGTAGGGAATAGGGTAGGGACAGTAAAGCCCTGTGCAGCAATACTCTTTGTTTATGCAAAAGCAATGAGCATATGCGCCAGGGTTTTATACTTTGTCCACAAATTATGCCCTTAAAAACAAGTTATCCACAAGTTATTCAATTATGAGCTCCACGTATGATATGAAGTGCTATTTTTTTTAGCAAAAAATAAAAGAAAACTATTTAAAAAAAGCTGCAAGTCACGAATCCATCATATGTTACAGAATTAATAGCGGTACAGCGCCACCGGAGTGATACTTTACCTAAAAGCATCGTGATGATACATACAGCAGCTTTCACTTATCCACAGCTATTACACAACAAAAGCAGCCTTTTCGTTAACCTAAAGACACTTGCGCATTTTGATCGATACTAAGAATAGTTTTGCATTCAGCACACCGGAATTTTCCCTGCTTAGGCGCTTGCAATTTTTTACCGCAGATAGGGCACGCAAATATTTTAGGAAAAACATTGGGCGGGCTTTCTTTGTGTCCGCGCTTGGCAAAAACTTCAATAGCTAACGGCAGCGAGTCCCGTGCATTAAAGAAATCAGCAAAACCTAATAATTGAAACACTTCATACACTTTGGGCTGAAGACTTAATAGGACAATATCGCCATCTTTCGCCTTTACAGTTTTTAAAAAAGACGTAAAGGAGCCTATGCCGGTTGACGATACATACTCTAACTGTGAACAATCAAAAATAATCTGAATATAACCTGCATTGATAAGGGTCATGACTTTTTGTTGAAAAAAAGTTGAATTGTAGGTATCAATATAGCCTATTAAGACTATCACGATACAGTGTTCAAGAGAATCAATTTTTTGCAGCTGAAGTTTTAGACTTTTGTCCTTTTCGCTATTAAAACTTTCAATTATTTCCTCATCATCCATGATCTTCCCTTTTATAATATGGTTTTATAATAGACCTGTGCGGAAACTTCAGTTTCAGAACAGGCTATCTTGAAATGCAATGTTCGACAACTTATGTTTCAGAACAGGGCTAATATCACACTTTCTACGTATCTGTAAATGATGACCATCCTTTATCGACGGGCAAAAGCACCCCATTATAGGCAGCGTTTTTCAATAAAAACAATGCAGCCGAAGCGATGCTGTCTGGGGCGAGTAAGACGCCGTCAGGATTCTTTTTGCTCCAGAGGGCCCTTTGTTCAGGTGTTAACCGCAGCGTATCCGTAAAGCCCGGACAAATCGCATTGGCAGTAATGCCAAATGGAGCATAGCTCATGCTAATCGAGCGAATCAATGACATTATTCCTGTTTTTGCAGCTCCGTATACCGCATTCGTCTTAAACCCACGTAAAACATGGGTTTCGGTTCCGCCAAACAACAAAATCCGTCCCCATTTTTCCTGTTTCATGTGTGCAATGGCTGTAGAGACTAAAATACCGGGCAACGTGAGATTTGCATATACCGTATGCGTCCACTCATCTACTGTTACCGCATCTAGCGGTTTTTGCAAAAAAGGCCCATACGCAACACATAAAATATCGACGGTTCGTGCTTTTTCAATTAAAATATCGAGTTCTGTGGTACTATCCAAATTGCATATAATAGTTTCACTATGAGAAGTTTCTCCACGCCGTTGCTGCTGCGTACAGCTGTTTTTGCCCTGTATGGTGACAAAGGCTCCCTCCTGCAGTAAGGCTTGTGCTACGTAAGAGCCTATACCGCTTGTTCCACCCACGACAAGGGCTTTTTTATTCACGAATGATGTATTCATAACTCGCTCTGCTATGCTGCCATTTTTATACAGCCCAGTCTCCCTTATTAGTATACCCAAAAGCCCTTGACAAAACAAGTTCTTTGCGAACAATTAACAAACAATGCTACCCGTTGTAATTATACTATGCCGTCCCGAAATTAGCCAAAATATCGGCGCTGTATGCCGTGCAATGGCAAACAATGACTGTACCGATTTGCGTATCATAGGCAATAAGAGCGATTATACTGAACAAGAGGTACTGCGTTTAGCATTGCATGCTGAAAAAATATGGCATAATGCGCGCTTTTTTCCTCCCTCGATTCAGGGGCTAGAAAACGCTATCGCTGACTGCACTATTATCGCCGGTACCACTCGCCGCATGGGAGAAAAACGCAAATCGTGGGGAATTACTCCTGAAGACTTTGCTTCGTTAGCTATTCCAGCACATAGCAAAATCGGAGTTGTATTTGGGAATGAGCGCACCGGCCTCACTGACGAGGAGCTGCAAGTTTGTTCTATTGCATTGAATATTCCCTCAGCAGGATCCTTCCCCTCGCTGAACCTTTCTCATGCAGTACAGATTATTTGCTACACGCTCTTTAGAGCCTCTAGTTCCAAAAAATACGGATACGAACGCATTGCCTATACAAGGATACAAGAGCTTGCACACCGTATCAACAGCGATCTTTGCAGCATTGGCCTTTTTCAGCATGCAGGGAAAGAGTACAATATACTTTTTTTACAAGATATCATTGCCCGAGCAGGGCTATCGCAAAAAGAGTCGCTTTATTTAGAAAACATGTTCAAAAAAATCCATTACATTAGACCTATTCGATAACTTCGTTATCGAATAGGTCGACGAGTTCTCCGTCGCGCAAATAGCACCTTAAAATGCAACAGTTGAACAAAGTGTGAACTTTGGAAACTGCTGTAGAACATCGCATTTTAAGGTAGCCTGTTCTGAAACTGAAGTTTCAGAACAGGTCTATTAAAGGGAAGACTCAAGGCGTGCAGCAGTAATTGTTGAGCGATGAAAGATACGGAAGAGGCAGGAATCGAACCTGCCATTGCACACTAAGCAATCAACGGTTTTGAAGACCGTGAAGACCACCAGATCTTATCAGCTTCCACAGAGAGTATAGGGTGAATATTTTGTTTATGCAAGGGCTTTTCGATATTTTGTGCTGATTGAGGTTAAACTTTCATAATGGTTATGCAAAGCTCGCTTATGATAGTCTTGCTTTGTGATGCATCGCATACAGGTTAAAGTTAGCTATAATACCTTTTGAGAACAACATACTGCGACGCAGAGCGTCGAAGTATGTTGCTTGGTCTTAGAATCGGCCTTTTTTTCCAACAAATTGGACGCCAAGGTCGGGAAAGTCTGTGAAGAGCCCCGTTGCTCCTACTTGGTCAAACAAAATTGAAAACATCTCATCGATAGTGTGAACATAATCAGGCAGCGCGTCTTTTCGTACGGTATAGGGATGGCAGTCCGCTTTTGCAGCCTTTATTTCTTCCGCTAAAAGGGTCAGCTGTATAGCCCCTGCTTTTGATTTTTCATCAATAAGCATATACCAACCGGGGCTGATGCAATCAGCATACTGAAGCATGTCTGCAACAGCGCCTTTTTTATGCATCCAGTCATAATCATAATTAACCCATTCGCCTTTTTCATTTTTTTCTTCGGTCTCATGCCAGTTGGTGTAGCCAACGAGTTGCACCAGCTTGATGTCCATGCCGAATTTTGGCAGTAACTCGGTTTTAATCCGCTTTAATTCGTTGTAGTCAAAAGTTTGTAAATACACTAAATCGCTCTTGGTGCTATATCCGTATTTCTTCAACACGGTTAATGTAGCAGTGGCAATATCTTTCCCTTCTTTGTGATGGAACCACGGTGCTTTCAATTCAGGATAGATCCCTACTTTTTTACCGGTTGTTTTTTCAAGCCCTTGAATGAATTCAATTTCTTCTTCAAAGGTATGCAGTCTAAAGGAAGGTTTCCATAATGGGAAACGACCTGGATATACAGTAGATTGCACCCCGTCTTTGACTTCAAAATTTTCAGTCATGTTGAGTGTACGCAGTTCTTCAAGTGTAAAATCGATCACATAAAAACGACCGTCGCTGCGGGCACGATTGGGGAACTTCTCTGCAACATCGGTTAAGTTATCCAAAAAATGATCATGAATAACAATCAAATGATTATCTTTTGACATTGCTAAGTCTTGTTCAAGATAATCGGCACCTTGAGCAAATGCGAGCGTTTTGGACTCAAGGGTGTGCTCAGGGATATATCCTGATGCGCCGCGATGCGCAATGATGATTTTGTCGGTTTTGCCGGCAGTGGTGTCAGTAGTGCCTGCAGCAAAAACGCTGGACACAGAAGTGAGAATAATAATCGCAAGGAAAAACAGTTTCTTTTGCATAATTCCTCCTAAAAAATTTGAATATCAGAGCTTTTGCAGCTCTGTATTGTAAAACATGATCCGCTTCAGTCTGCGAATCAAAATCAACCTGCTTGAAAAAGTGCTTTATTCTTGCGGATGGTTTTATACCTTAGGCGCTTTGCATTGGGGGTGCCGGTTATACGCCTATCACCCGTATTTTACACTTTAAATTTTGAAATATCCGCTACTACTGCGGTAATGTTTTCGGAATTTTTACTGCCTAAATCGGCAAGGCTCCCAACAGCAGTTTTTAATTCTTCCAGTGCATTCAGCATGGATTGTACCAGATTATTGATGGTGTCGTTTGAAAAGGCAAGCCTGGAAATGTCTTCCGAAATACTTTGTGTGTTATTCAGCATGGAGACAGCACTTGAATTCACATTACCGGTAATCTGTTTCATCTCGTCCATGGCATGCAGCACCTGGGCACCTTCAGTGTTGTGTATTTGCATCGCGGAGCGCATGGTATCTTCTTTCATTTTTACCCCATTTGTCATTGTAAAAATGGTTTGAAACTGTTGCTGTATATTCTGTGTTTCGTTGACAACGGTATCTATTTCAGCTTTTAAATCTTTCAGCACAGAAGAGATAGTTTTACCCTGAGTTCCCGCTTCTTCAGCAAGCTTTCGGATTTCATCGGCAACAACTGCGAAGCCTTTGCCGGATTCTCCTGCATGCGCTGCTTCGATTGCTGCATTCATAGCTAGTAAGTTAGTTTGGGCGGCAATGTGCTGAATAACGGCACTGGCATCGATAAGTCCTACTGATGCCTCACTTATCTTTTTCGTCGTAACGGCTGCCTGCTCAAGTGAGCGGCGTGCAGCATTGGATTCAGATTCAAGCGCATTGATATCGCGGGTATCCGTGGTCAGAATAGAATCGACCTGTTTAATATTGTTGACCATGTCAGTTACCGCTCCTGATGAAAGTGCAACGGTCTGTGCTTGTGCATCAATATTTTTTTTCAGCTCGCCGATTGATTGCACAAGTTCTGATACGGTTACCGATACCGTTTGAATTTCAGAAATGCGTTGTAACACCTGCGCCCTTACGCCGACAATATTTTCTGTAATCTTTTCCGTTGCAGAAACAGTGACCTGTACATTATTCGATAATTGATCTCCCGCTGTCTGCATATGCTGCGTAGCTGCCTTAACGCCGCGTATCGCTGTCTGTATTTTTTCGAAAGTACGATCAAAATAACCGGCAAGGAGCCCTATTTCGTCATTGCGGGAAATAGTAAGGCGGCGTGTCATATCTCCCTCACCTTCGGAAATGCCCTTGAGAATGCTTGATATTTGTTCGATTGGTCTCATGATCAAACGGGTGAGCGAAAGTGTAAAGGCTAAACCGATTATAAGAGCTGCGATGCCGATGGTAACTTGAACTTTTGTTACATTTGCAGAAATCTCGCGGATTCCTTGCTCCGGAACCCCAATGTCGAGTGCGCCGAAAATAACACCGTCTTTATATAAAGGATACATAATATCGTACGTCCAATATTTTTGCACATCAGCATAAAAACGGGAGGTCTTGATGACTCCCTTTGAGGCACCCTCAATGGTGTAATCATCATTATAGACTTTGCCGAGCTTGATATGATCACTATGGGCAATCGCAGTGATATTCTTATCTATTATAACCGCATATGCAACGGCATCTTGCGCTGCCTCTTTGTCTACCAATTGCTGTAAGTCAGCCAGATAATCGGATGAGGTTCGTAAAATATGTTCAGCGTAGCGTGCTGTTGCAGCAACTTGATTTATTGCCCGCTCAAGCACCATCCTTTGTACTTTGAATTTTGAAAATAGAGCGAACCCAATAAGATTTGCAGCTATGATCAACACTATGATAGCCATTATACCAACACTGATTTGTAGTTTTATATTTTTTACACGGGTGTTCATCAGTACTTGTCCTAATCGTTTGTGGGGTTTATCTCTATCGTCTTTTTGTAAGATACACAATTTCAATTATTTGAGCAACCGGAGGCGAAATGAATTTATATTGCATTGTATGGTGTCTGTGATGTGATTGTATTGGTATAAAGATAATGAATCTGAAAGTTTAATAGCGTGTGATGAATAGAATGTCTCTAAAACCTTGTGAAATTTTTAGCGATGTCCCATCGGTAAGACTGATAGCAAGCTTTTATAAATCATTATATAGCAATGACTTATGAAAAACATTGCAGATAAGCTTAAGGCAAACTGGTGAGCAAAGCTCACCTCTAAAAACTTCAGTTTTTAGAGGTTCTCAATAATTTTTACGGTGTATTGCTATAATTTAGAGTAAGAGCCTTGACTAATCTTGAAAAGCAGTTAAAATTAAGAATATGAGTGACTACTTAGATATCAATAATGAAGAGTTATTGAAAGACTTTTTTAGTGAAGCAGAACAGCAAGTAGAGCAGCTGGAAAGTAATATTTTAGTTATAGAACAAGATCCTACAAATAAAGAAGCAATTGATGAGATTTTCCGTGCGGCTCATACATTAAAAGGCGGCTCCGCTACCGTTGAGATGGGTGAACTATCAGCTTTCACTCATGCAGTAGAAGACCTTTTGGATGCGATCCGCTCAGGTCATGTTACCGTTACAGAAGAGACGGTTGACCTTTTGCTTTATTCACTTGATATTATTAAAGCCATGCTGGAATCGCGTGCTAACGGCGAGGTGTACGGAAAAGATGTTTCTGAAACGGTTAACCGGTTGCGTTCATATATTCCTGATCAAAAGAATGAGAAAAAGAAAGCGCCAAAAGCTGCCGCTCCGAAACCAGTGCCTGCTGCGGCAGCGCCGGCTCCCGTTGCTACTACCCAAGCTCCTGCTGCGTATAAAAGTAGCATAGATGCAGCATCGTTGTTATCTGAGTATGAAATTCTAGAATTACGTGAAGCAGTGCCGAAAGATAGTAAGGTGTATGCCGTTACTATTCTTTTCGATGAAACCAATTTGATGAATACCGTCGGCGGCATCCAAGTTTTTGCTGCGTTGAAGCAAACTTCAATGGTGTTAAAGACTGTCCCTGATTTTGATAGTCTGTATGAAGATGTATTCTATCCCGAAGTAGTCTATTATATTGCATCAAAGCATCCTGCCTCAAAAATTGAAACTGCAGCGACCATTGCTGATGTAACGTTGGGAGTGCATGTGGAAGAGCTCGTGCTTAGCGCAGAGGGAGAGGCTAAAAAAGCTTCTGCTGCTGAGGCGCCAAAAGCAGCAGAGACAACGGAAAGTGCTGCTCCGGTGGCTGCCCAGAAAGAAAGCGCTCCTGCCGAAACTACTCGTGCAGCCGAGGCAGGTCAGGCTAAACGTCCGGCCGCAGGTGGTGGTAGTCATTCATCTAGCTCCGTTTTGCGTGTTGATGCAAAACGTATTGATTACCTTTTGAATTTAGTAAGTGAAACAGTTATTACGAAGGCTTCTCTTAACCAGAGCTCTATAGAATTCAATGAGCTTTATACGGTATTCCAGGCTGCTAATGCGGAATATAGAGAGCGCTTGCGGAAATTCCTTGATAAAGTCCCTGCATATTTAGAAAAATTACAGCATGGAGCTGATATTAACACAGTTAAAAAGGAATTGGCAACTGATTATACCAGTATGCTGGAACTTTTTGCTAGTTTTGAAACCTCAATGAAATATTCAGTAACGAAATTTAGGTCATCAGCTCAAAACTTAGGGAGAATTTCAGGAGAGCTGCAGGAAGGCGTTATGAAGATCCGTATGGTTCCGATTAGTCAAATATTTAGTCGGTTCCCGCGTGTCGTTCGCGATCTTTCTCGTACGCTCAATAAAAATGTCCAATTAGTTATTGAAGGTGAAGATACGGAGCTTGATAAGTCCGTTGTTGAAGATTTATTAGACCCTATTATGCACTGTGTGCGTAATTCATTAGATCACGGTGTTGAAACTCCTGAGGATCGTAAAAAAATTGGTAAGCCGGAGCAGGGTACCCTTTTGTTAAAAGCTAATAACGAAGGTAATATGATTGTTATCGAAATAGCGGATGACGGTAAGGGTATCGATGTAGATGCTGTTAAGTCAAAAGCGGTGGAACGCGGTTTGTTGCATCCCGGTAAAAACTTATCCGATATTGAGGCGTACCAGTTGATTTTTGCTCCTGGTTTTTCAACTTCCAAAACTATTTCAAGTGTTTCCGGACGTGGTGTCGGTTTGGACGTTGTCAAGACGCATATTGAAAAGTTAAATGGTACGGTAACCGTTGTATCGGAAAGAAATGTTGGCAGTAAATTTACTATTAAGTTGCCGTTAACGCTTGCTATTATTCAAGGTTTATTGATACGCGTAGGCGAAGAAGTATATTCTGTTCCAATTACTTCCGTTATCGAAAGTCATCGAGTGCGTAATGAAGAAATCAAGCGCATTGATGGGTATGAGGTTTTTAACGTACGTAATGAAGTAATAAGTTTGCTTCGCTTAAATCGCTTATTTGGTGTGCCTTCTTCTGATTCTGGTGAAGAAGGATATCATTATATCGTTATCGTTGGTACAGCGGAAAAGAAAGTTGGATTAATGGTTGATAGTTTGATTGGTGAGGAAGATGTAGTTATTAAGCCGTTAAAAGATCAATTCACTAATTCACCGGGTATTGCAGGTGCTTCAATTTTAGGTGACGGGTCTGTGTCTCTTATTATTGATGTGGGGCAATTGCTTGAGCTTGGGTTAAAGCAAGAAATACATGCACGCGAACGGCGTGAGGCTTCTATTTGGTAAAAAGGAATTGGAGTAACTATGGAAAATACTGATTTAAATACAACGGTAAGTGAAGAAACTCAGGACGCGTACCTTCGTGAGCATATTTCAGTCATCGATTTTAAGATGATAACCTTTTCACTTGCAGAGAAAGATTATGCAATTGATATTATGAAAGTAAAAGAAATTGCAAAAGCGAATAATTTTACCTATGTGCCTAATACCGCTCCATTTGTGCTTGGTGTGTATAATTTACGTGGTGATATTATTCCTATCATCGATTTGCGTGTGTTTTTTAATATACCGATAAAACAGCGCTCTAAAGATACTACGGAAAGTATGGTCATTATTACGGTTGATGATCAAACTTTCGGAATTGTAGTTGATCGTATTGACAAAGTAGTAGGGGTTGCTAAAAACACAGTGCAACCACCACATCCTATCTTTGGAGATATTAATATTAAGTATATTTATGGCGTTGTGGAAAATGCTGGACAACTCTATATTTTATTAGATGTTGATCGTATTTTTGCTAATCACCTAAAAGATGACAAACCCGCAGATGATGCCGAGGCAGTATTAGCTGATGCACAAGCTGCTCCTGCTGAACAAGCAAAAGAAACGGCACAATCGAATGATATGCTTGATATCCGGTTTATTAGCGATACCCTTGCAGCGTTTAATATGTTCCATGCTTCACCAATAAATGCAGATTGGATGGAAAAACGCTATTATGAGTGGCGTGATTCGCGCTCTGCGGCTGATATTCAGATACGTAGCGAAGAGCAAGCTAAGGAATTCCTGAAGCCTTTCTTATCTCCTGATACAGGGCGGTTCTGGACTGATGGTTATTTAAATACCATATTATCTGTGCTCCCTGATAATGATTCAAAGGTAATTAATGTGTGGAACGTGGGTTGTGGGCCAGGATATGAAACATATAGCTTGGCGATGCTATTAAAATTTAAATACCCACATGCTGTTATTCGAATTTATGCGAATGATTCTGATTTATTAGCTATATCGAATGCTCCTATGTTAACCATTCCTGAAGAGCAAGTTATTCATCGTTATGAACGGTATTTGGTAAAAGGTGTGAATGGAAAATTTGGTTTTTCACAAGACATAAAAGACATGGTGTTGTTTGAGTACCATGATTGTTCTCACCAGAATACAGTTCCTGATATTGATATCATTTTAGCACGCGATGTGCTTTCGTTTATGAAAATTGATAAACAAAATGCCTTGTTAGAAGAATTTAGAGAAAAATTAAAAACTACGGGTATTATTATTTTAGGTGCGAACGAAGCCATGCCAAAGCAAAATGGTTGGTTGCGACATATGATTGGTGATACCGCTACTTTTTCACGGGAGTAGTTTTTTAAAATAAGTATAGCAGAGTGGTTTGTTGCTCTTATAGTTATACATTCTTGTTTAATGGAATATATAACGTGGAATGTGATTACTAGTGGATATGAAATTCACTATAGTTTTATGAAAAGGAGACTTTAATGCGTGTAGAGTATATCAATCCGTTTAGCGAAGCTGCCTATAATATTTTGGTACAAGTACTTGGTGGTGAAATTAAACGCGGCGATTTATATTTGAAATCTACTTGTATGCCAGTTATGGGTGTTGCAGCAATTGTAGGTTTAGCAGGAGATGTTGAGGGTCGGGTTATTTTTGATATGACGGCAAAAACTGCATTGCAAATTGCATCGGCTATGAATCAAGAAGATTTAACTGAATTTGATGATTTATCGCGCGCAACAATCACTGAACTCGCTAATCTGATTACTGCACAAGCAGTTACAAAACTGCATGATTTAGGCTTTAAGTTTGACTTAACGCCACCTGCTTTAGTTACTGGGGATAATATGTCAATTTCTAGTACTGATATCGAAGCACTCATTGTTCCGATGGAAACAGCGCAGGGAAAAGTTGAAATAAATGTTGCTATTCGCGACAGAGCATAAGGAGTGAGTATGATTTCCAAACAGGATTTTCCGAGTATTAACGAACGCGCCCCTGGTGGTGTAAAAGATGATGGATCTGCTTTTCGTGTTTTGGTTGTAGATGATTCGATTTTCGTATCAAAGCAAATCGGTCAAATTTTAACTAGCGAAGGCTATGAAGTTGTTGCTACTGCGGTCGATGGTTTTGACGGCGTTGAAAAATATAAAGAACTTTGTCCTAATGTAGATTTGGTTACCATGGATATCACTATGCCGAAAATGGATGGTATTACAGCATTGGAACAGATTATGGCATTTGATAAAAATGCAAAAGTTGTTATGATTAGTGCACTTGGAAAGGAAGAGCTGGTTAAAAAATCTTTGCTGCTTGGTGCAAAAAATTATATTGTTAAACCGCTTGATCGAAAAAAAGTTCTAGAACGTATAGCAGCTGTGTTGGAGAAATAGTTTTTAGATAAAGTCTTCATTATTTATTTCTACATTTTGAAGGCTTTATCTGCTGCTCTATCTATCAATTTTATTGTTTTATTATTTATACTAGCTATTTTTTATATTGTAAGTGTCTTAATCCTTAATTTAGCGATCATTCTTGTCTTATTCTCATTATGTACAGTTGTTAATCTAAAAGTCTGATGGAGGGTGGTATGGTATCTGTTTGTGAACAAATATATCTGAGTGGTATTGTTCCTGTTATAAAATTTACTAGTACTGAACATGCTATTCCTTTGGCAGAGATACTCATAAAAAATAATTTACCTATTGCTGAAGTAACTTTTAGGACTGCTCATGCGGAAGAAGCATTGAGAAGAATTGCCCTTGCATTTCCTAATATGTTGCTTGGAGCTGGAACTGTATTAACCACTGAACAAATTGATCGTGCAATAGACGCTGGAGCGCAGTTTATTGTAACGCCGGGTTTTAATAAAACAACGGCAGAATATTGTTTAAAAAAGCGGATACCGGTGTTTCCGGGTTGTAACACCCCTATGGCTATCGAACAAGCACTGGAACTAGGGCTAACATACTTGAAATTTTTTCCTGCCGAGCAAAGCGGTGGAATTTCTGCAATAAATGCTTTAAGCGCTCCCTATCCTATGGTTCAATTTATGCCAACTGGCGGGATTAGCGCTGAAAACCTTGGTACCTATTTATCGAATCCTCATGTTTTTGCTTGCGGTGGAAGTTGGATGGTAAAAGGAGAACTTCTTGATAATAAGGATTTTGCAAAAATAGAAGCATTAGTTCGGCATGCAGTACGTGCGACTATGGGCTTTGCATTGAAGCATATAGGGATCAATCATACAGATAGTATTGCAGCATCACACGCAGCGTATAAACTTGCAGAATTTCTTATGCTACCCGTACAGGATGCTGGCGTATCACTGTTTGTGGGAACAGAATTTGAGCTTTTGAAAGAACCCTATTATGGTAAAAATGGGCATATTGCTATTGGTGTGTATAGTGTAGAGCGGGTATGTGCATGGCTTGAAAAGCTTGGATATCATTTTAAGCCTGATACCTATAAATATGACGTGAGGGGAAGGCGAACTTTTGCCTATATGGAAGAAGAAATAAGCGGATTTGCAATCCGCTTTGTAAATAGATAATTCGTATACATTGTTTGAAATCATTTGTGCTGCACTTCGATAAGTATTTATTTAATAAATACTTATCGAAGTACGAGGGGGCGTCTCTAATAAGGTTTTAGCGACGCCCATAAACTTATGACGAGTGCAATTTGGTTAAAATGTTGGAGGAACGTCTGTTTCTGTGGGAGCTTCTATGGTATGTTCTGGTTTTTCAAAACGAGGTTTAAACTCCACGTGTTCAGCGATAACTTTAATTTTACTATAGTTTTTTCCATCTACGCCTATCCAGCGATCTTGTTTTAATCTGCCCGCTATTCGGACGCCCCGCCCCTTAGTGCAGTTCTCTCCGCAGAGTTCTGCTAAACGTGCCCAAGTTTCAATATCAAAAAAAGATGTTTCTTGGTTGGTTTTGTCATTTTGCCGATAAAAGCGATTTGATGCGATTGAAAATACACATAAAGAGGTTCCTTTTGGCGTTAGTTTCAAAACAGGATCTCTAACCACATTCCCTTCAATAATTAAAGAGTTTAAATTATACATATCCGCCTCCTCAAAAACTTACTCAGAATTGTTGCTGAGCTGCTATACCAATATAATCATGTATTGAAAGAAAAATGGCAAAAAATCACGGCATTTTTTAGATAAAATGTATATTTATTTATGTGAAAGCTTAATGTCCCGTTACTTTGCATCGGGATATATCGATTAACTTGTTTTGCTAAATTGGTCTGCAATATCATTCCGCCAAGCGCTGCGATTATTTTTGTCTTCCCATTCTATGATGCGGATAATATTAAATTCTTTCATAGTTACAGGCGAAACGTATTGAATCACAGCGAAACGGCCTTGCCCAATGTAAACGATAACTTCTCCATCCTTAAGTGTTTCTGTTTGGTTGAGCATATCAAGTACACAATCAAAATGGACGGGAGTATTCGTTTTGGCATCGGTAAGAGCGGAAGCTAAGTCTTTTATGGGCTTACTGCAGTACGCGCATGTATACTTATTTGCGTATATGAGTGAAGTTTTTGCAGGTTTATTACTGAAATTGAGTTCAAATGTTCGTTTGTTGTTCTTTTCGTTTGATTTATTACTCATTGCTCTCTCGTCTCTTTAAAATGACAATTATATACAATCCCCAAAGGCATTTTTAATATGAAACGGTGGTATCTGCACTGTTTTTCTAGGATCAAAAGGTAAAACAAATACATCAAAGCGTATGTGCATTTTGGTGTATTGTTGATATAACGATAAAAAATATTGAGCTGTTTTATAAATTTTCGCTTGCTTCCTTTTTCCAATGATAATATCCAAATCGGTTAATGCAGTATGGGGCAATGTTTTTACTTCAATAAATACAAGCGTATCATGTTTTGTAGCAATAAGATCGATTTCTCCTGTTGCAGTGCGCCAATTCTGTGCTACTATACTATAAGTACGCTCTTCAAACCACGCCTTTGCAAAAAGTTCACCGGCAGAGCCAATACGGATATGCTTATCGATTGGTAGCAGCATTCTACAACCCTATATTCTTTTATATATACACTGCAGAACCGCCTGATATCGGCCAATGTGTATTCTATATGAACGAAATCAAGCAAGATAACAACCTCGCTACAAAGCAGCGCGGTTGTTCTTAAAAGATTGCGAGCAGCTGCTAATTTTTCTTAGTGATAAGGGTTTTAATTTTTGCGGCCTTACCAACCTTTTTGCGGATATAATATAATTTTGCACGACGTACTTTGCCGGTATGTACGACTTCTACTTTTGCAATACGTGGAGAATGCAGCGGGAAAACGCGTTCAACACCCACGCCATAAGAGTTTTTTCGGACGGTAAAGGTACGACTAATGCCGGCATTCTTAAAGCAAAGAACTAATCCTTCATATACTTGGATCCGTTCTGTTTTTCCCTCGATTATTTTAAAATGTACTTTTACCGTATCGCCTACTTTGAACGGTACTTTTTCAACAATTTTTTGTTTTTCTTCAATAATTCGAATTAAATTCTCTGCCATGTTTAAGCTCCTGTAAAATAAGTTCCGCTTCTTCCGTCCAATAAGGGGAATTTTGAATATCCACCAATAAATTGGGGCGCATGGTCAGCGTTTTTTTTATACGCTGTAACAAACGCCATTTGCGTATGTGCTCATGATGACCAGAAAGAAGCACATCGGGAACAGCGCGTTCCCTGAATATCTGAGGTCTTGTATACTGAGGATATTCTAAAAGCCCATCCGAGAAACTTTCTTCGCTCAGAGAGTCTTTTGAAATAACACCATCGATAAGCCGATATACGGTATCAATGAGTACCAATGTTGCCAACTCCCCTGATGACATAACATAGTCGCCTATTGATATTTCATCATCAACATATTCATCAATAATACGCTGATCGATGCCTTCATAGCGACCGCAAATGAGCACTAAAGCGTCTTCTTGAGCGAGTTGCTCTGCATAGCATTGAGTAAAAGGCCTCCCTGATGGAGTAAGATAGATAACTCTTTTACTGTTTGCCTGTACAGAATCCAAAGCAAGCGCCAAAGGTTGCGGTAGTAAGAGCATTCCTGCTCCACCGCCATAGGGGATATCATCGCACGTATGATGTTTGTCGTGTGCAAAGTCACGGATATTTACCAAATTATAGCTAATGATTCCCCGTTCTACAGCCTTCGCCATAATAGAAGCACCAAAAAAGGCCGCAGGTATTTCAGGGAATAAGGTCAGCACATCAAATCTCATTCGAGAATCCAGCGGTGCATAAGCTCAACGGTTTTATGCGGGATATCAATAGTTCCAATAAATTCTGAACGAAAAGGTACATATTGGCATTTTCCAGTTGCAGCCTCGGAGATTTCTAATAATAATCCGCCTCCGCCTTCTACTATATCGGTAATCACACCCATAACAGTTCCTTTATACACAAGAACCGCATTACAAAGATCAGTGATATAAAACTCGCCTTCTTTTAAAGGGCAAGCCATATCGCGGGGTACTAAAATCGAGGCCCCCTGTAATTTTTTCGCAGATTCCGGTGAATCTATACCTTGTAATTTTAACAATACGTCAGAATTACGAAGTATACAATTATCAATCGTGTATGTTGTATCCTCTATATTATCTGGCGATTGTTTATGCGAAAAAAACAACCGTATTTTTTTCAGTTGAGGAAAATGCTCATATTCTCCGGAGGCACTCACTACTTTTATGAACCCTTCCAGTCCGAAGGTGCCCACGATTTTTCCGGTTATAAGCCATTCCATCACTATTAATCAAGAATTTCCAATAGATAACGCGTATGTGGTTTCCCTGCACATGCCATAAGTAAGGTTCTAATTGATTGGGCCACTCTACCATATTTCCCAATAACCTTGCCGATGTCG
Organism: Treponema sp.; assembly: GCA_052169815.1. Taxonomy (GTDB): domain Bacteria; phylum Spirochaetota; class Spirochaetia; order Treponematales; family Treponemataceae; genus Treponema. The sequence continues at coordinate 13,145 of JBQNBR010000007.1, read as the reverse complement.
CTGCTTCCTACTTTTAATCCCAAAACAACTCCGCGCTCTGTTTCTCTTTCTGTTATTGATACCGCAGAAGGATTATCAACAAGCGCCTTGGCTATATATTCTATTAAGTCGCGTTCCATAGCTCTCTGTAATAAACTAGACTGACAACTGTTTAGCGTTAAATAAACGACGGACGGTATCAGTTGGCTGTGCACCTTTTTTTAACCACTGTTGAACTTTTTCAGAATCAAAAGCAATTTGCTTGGCTTCTGTATCAATCGGGTGGTAAATACCAAGTTCATCGATTGTTTTTCCATCCCGAGGTTCACGGGAATCCTGCACAACAATACGGTAATAGGGGCGCTTTTTAGTGCCGAATTTTTTTAATCGAATTTTTACACTCACATTAATCCTCCAAGAAAATATCATACACGATAATAACAATATACTATATATTAAAGCAGGTGTTGAGTCAACTGTTCTATTATTTTGCAGTCGTACCAGGGGTGCTCAGCGGCTGCATAGCCTATTGACAAAAAAAGCTGGTTATCATATATTAGGGCATCTCTAAAAACCTTATCGGATTTTTAGAGATGCCCGACGAGTTTTTCATAAGTCCTTATATAGCAATGACTTATGAAAAACATCGCAAGTTATTGCATGGCGGTATAGCTCAGTTGGCAGAGCAAACGGCTCATATCCGTTAGGTCATAGGTTCAAGCCCTATTGCCGCTATTTTTTATCTATAAATATTAGTATGTTGAGCGCATAACGTACTGCGATGCTGTGCTCTTATCGTCTCTTTTCATGCTACTCCTCTTTTGAGTACTAGCTTTTCTCTCTATTGCATTATTGATAAGTTATGTTAAAATGATGCTGTAGGATGTCTGCGAAAACGTTGTTGGATTTTTAGCGGCTCCCTATACAGAGTGCAAGGAGGAATGCTACAATGAAAAAGTTAATCAACAAACCGGAGGATGCCGTTATCGATGCGCTGCATGGTATGCAGGCTGCACATAGCGATTTGCTGACCATACATTACGATCCGCAGTATATCATGCGGAAGGATGCTCCGTGCGGCAATAAAGTTGCTTTGATCTCCGGTGGAGGGTCTGGTCATGAGCCTTTGCATGGAGGCTTTGTTGGTAGGGGCATGCTCGACGCTGCGTGTCCAGGAGCGATTTTTACCTCTCCTACGCCTGATCAAATAGAAGCGGCAACCAAAGCGGTTAGCGGCAGGCAAGGAGCGCTCTATATCGTAAAAAACTATACCGGAGACATTCTGAACTTTGAAATGGCTGCGGAACTTACCCGCGCAGACGGTATAGAGATTGAAACGGTAGTGATCGACGATGACGTTGCCGTCAGGGATAGTTTATATACAGCAGGCAGACGGGGTGTTGGTTTAACCGTGCTGGCAGAAAAAATCACCGGTGCGGCGGCTGAAACAGGCATGCCGTTAAAAGACGTTGCAGCTATATGCCGTAAAGTAAACGAATTAGGGAAAACGATGGGGATGGCCCTCACCTCTTGCACGGTGCCGGAAGCGGGGCAACCTACATTCCAGCTTGCCGAAGACGAAATGGAAATCGGCATTGGTATTCATGGAGAGCCGGGACGACAACGAAGCCCTATAAAAGCTGCGAAAGACATTGCGGCTTTATTGGCAGAACCGATACTTTCCGATCTGCCGTTTAAAGCTGGGGATTCCGTTCTTGCTTTTGTAAACGGAATGGGAGGAACGCCGCTGTTGGAACTATACATTGTCTACAATGAACTTGCGCAGATTCTGCATAAAAAAAATATTTCAGTAGTGCGTTCGTTGGTAGGCCCGTATATTACCTCGTTAGACATGGCCGGTTGCTCGCTCACCCTGCTTAGAATGGATGAGCAATTGATTTCGCTGTGGGATGAACCGGTAAAAACAGCCGCATTACAATGGGGCGTATAGCTCCGGAAAGGAATAGCTACACTATGAACGAAGAACAATTTTTACAGTGGATGACTGCTTACACTGAAGCGCTGCAGGCTCATAAAGAACTTTTAACGCAGCTGGATTCACAGATAGGCGATGGAGATCACGGCACCAATATGGTACGGGGGTTTCAAGCAGTCATGACCAAATTACAGAGTGCTCCTGCAGGGGACATCGGCGGCGCGGCTAAACTCATTTCTTCAACGTTAATTTCAACAGTAGGTGGTTCAAGTGGGCCGCTGTATGGTACTTTTTTTCTTAAATTGGCTATAGTCCTTGCGCATAAACCAAGCTGCACCGTAGCTGAACTGCTGGAGGGGATGGAAAAGGGCTGTCTCGGGATTCAAATGCTGGGTAAAGCGCAGCAGGGTGACAAAACCATGCTTGACGTCTTTCTCCCTGCGTTGACTGCGTTTAGACAATCAGCTGAAGCGGGTGGCGAGCTCGGCGGCTGTTTTGCAGCTGCTGAACACGCTGCTGAGGAAGGGATGAAAGCCACCATCCCGATCGTTGCCAAAAAAGGCAGAGCGAGCTATTTAGGTGCCCGCAGCGCAGGCCATCAGGATCCCGGTGCGACTTCGGCGTATTTGCTTTTTAAAACAGCCGCAGCGGTTTTTTCAAACCAAGCTGCATAATAAATAACAGCATGATCGGCATAGTACTCGTTTCACACAGCTTTGATCTTGCACAAGGGGCATTCGTTTTAAGTAGCGCTATGGCAGATGGCCAGGCGTGCATCGCCGCTGCAGGCGGTTTAGCCGATAAAACTATCGGTACAGACCCGCTGCTTATTCTGCAAGCTATAGAATCAGTGTATTCCGAAGAAGGTGTACTGATTTTTGTTGATATGGGAAGCGCTCTTTTAAGCGCCACCTTTGCCATCGAAATGCTGGACGAAGCCAAGCAAGCGCATGTTGTGATATCCGATGCGCCGTTTATCGAAGGAGCGGTGTGCGCTGCGGTACAAGCGCGCATCCATAGCCCGCTACCGGTGATCATACAGGAATTACGCACCGCGCTCCTACCAAAGCAAGAGCAGCTTGGTACGGCAGAGCTGGCGGATAAAGATATCGTCGCCGATTCTGCACCTGAGCCGATACCTCAAGCTGGGCATGCCTGCGTATTAACATTTCATGTGCATAATACCTATGGCATTCATGCAAGGCCTGCAGCAAAAATCGCTGCGCTTGTAGGTGCCTATCCGCATCTTACCATTACCGCGCAAAAACGAGGTAGCAGTAAGCCGCCGGTCAGCGCGCTGAGCCTTAATGCACTTTCGCTATTAGGTATACAACAGCACGACACCATCGAGTTTCATATTACAGGGGAACCGAGCGAGGCGTGCTGCACTGCTCTAACCGATCTTGCACAACATAATTTTGGTGATGACATTGCAGTTGGAGCTCCTCCCCAAAGGTCTACGGAGGTAGCAGCGGCCTTGCAGCCAACTGCTCATCCGATGAGTGAACCGTCTGCCGGCTCTTTGCAGGGGTTGATAGGCGCTGCCGGCATCGCACAGGGGCCAGCTCGCATGGTACAATGGAAAAAACTCACTGCGCCTCATACGGCGCCTCGCACAGCCGCTGTTGAATGGGCAGATTTTTGTGCTGCTTGTGATGCGGTAAAGCGTGATTTAAACGCCACTGCATACGAAGTGCATGCCAATGGGAAACCGCAGGAGGCGGCTATTTTCGAGGCGCATAGACTGATGCTCGAGGATCCCGTACTGATAAACCGCGTCAGAACCACTATTTTCGATAGCAGCTATTCGGCAGCGCGTGCATGGGAAGCCTGCATGGCAGAGCTCAAAGAATCCTACCGTACCAGCGGGAATAGCTACACACAAGAGCGGATGGCTGATATTGATGAGCTTGAACAGAGTGTTTTGGCCGCCCTTTTACATGCCGATACTGCAGGTACTATTCAAGCGGAAGGGATCCTGATTGCTAGTGACTTAACGCCGCGCCAAACAGCGCACTTAAATACTGACTATGTCAAGGGCATTTGTACCGCAAAGGGAAGCTCTACGTCGCATACCGCTATCATAGCGCGTGCGCGCGGTATTCCCGCTTTGATGGGGATCGGCAGCGCTCTTTTATCGATACCGGAAGGTACGCCGCTTATTTTGGATGCGCAAAAGGGGATGCTCCTAATTCAGCCGGATGAAAAGCTCACCGCAACATATACAGCACTCCAACACCAGCAAGCAGCGGAAGCCCGCACTGCTGATGCCTACAAGTATGAAGCGGCAGTAACACAAAATGGAACGGTTATTTCGGTATACGCCAATGTGGGCTCGCTACAAGAAGCTGAGACCGCGTTGCACAGCGGCGCTGACGGCATTGGGTTATTGCGCACTGAGTTTTTGTTTTTAAACCGAGACACCGGACCAACTGAAGATGAGCAATATACTGCCTACTGCAGTATCGCCGAAGCGCTCGGCGGTAAACCGGTTATTATCAGAACGCTTGATGCCGGTGGAGATAAAGCAATTCCCTATTTACACCTGCCGCAAGAGGCAAATCCGTTTCTTGGTTACCGGGCAATACGGATACTGCTGGACAATCCTGAATTCTTTAGAACCCAGCTCCGTGCCGTTATTCGTGCAGCGCAGCGGTATCCAATCAAATTGATGTTTCCGATGATTTCGTCGCTGGGGGAATTGCATGCTGCTCAAAAAGAACTGCACATCGCATACGACGAATTGACTGGTCGGCATATCGATATTACAAGGACAGTTTCCGTTGGGATGATGATCGAGGTGCCTTCAGCGGCATTGCAGGCATCTGATTTTGCAAAAGAAGTTGATTTTTTCTCAATAGGGACCAACGACCTTACACAATACACCCTCGCTGCTGAACGCGGCAATAGCCGTGTAGCGCATGTGTACTCTGCGGTACATCCGGCAGTGCTCACGCTTATCAAGTTGAGTATTGATGCAGCCAAGCGCGCCCACATACCGGTTGATGTGTGCGGAGAGCTCGCTGCAGAGCCTGAAGGAGCACGCATACTGTGCGAACTAGGAGTTGATGCTTTAAGTGCAAGTGCGCCTTTCATACCGCGTTTAAAAGCATACGTTAGAACGCTGGATCTTTAGTAACTGTATGCATGTATTGAGTGGTCTTAGCTAAAAAGATAGGCGGGGTGTTTTTCATTTAAAAGGTAAAAACGAAAAACGTAACTCCGCTTTACCCTGAATGTCATTATGTTCTCAATTAAAATCTATTTTGAAATAGGCTCATGATAACTTGCACGAGAGCCTTTTTACTGGTAGTATACGTTAATATGAACCAAAAGAGAATTTTAACCGGCGACCGGCCGACGGGAGCCCTGCATCTGGGACACTACGTAGGATCCATTAAAAATAGAATACGCTTGCAGGATGAGTTTGAATGCTTTTTCATCATTGCGGATCTGCATACGCTCACCACCAAGCCGGAAAAACATCATATCGATACCCTCTCTGACCATGTACGCAATATGGCGCTTGATTATGTATCCTGTGGTATCGACCCGTACAAATCGGTGATTTATCTGCAATCAGCGGTGCCGGAGGTATGCGAGCTTAATCTCTTTTTTACTGAATTAGTGACAGTGCCGCGCCTGCAGCGTATCCCTTCAATAAAGGATATGGCCAAAGCGGCTTCCCTCTCTGAGCTGCCCTTTGGGTTATTAGGCTATCCGGTATTGCAGGCAGCGGATATCTTGCTTCCGCGCGCGCACCTTGTGCCGGTAGGTAAAGACAACGAAAGCCACGTGGAATTAACCCGTGAAATAGCCAAGCGGTTTAATTACCTGTACGGCGAGGTTTTCCCTGTGCCGGAAGTCCTGGTGAGCGATTGCGGTTCTCTCGTTGGCACGGATGGACAAGCCAAGATGTCAAAAAGCTTAGGTAACGCTATCTTTTTATCAGATGATGAAAAAACGGTAATAAAAAAAGTCCGCAGCATGTACACTGATCCTAAACGGACCAGCGCTGATATTCCCGGTACCGTAGAGGGCAACCCCGTGTTTTGCTATCACGATGCTTTTAATCCTGATACAGCGGAGGTAGAAGATTTAAAAGAACGATATCGAAAAGGTAAAGTCGGCGATGTGGAAGTAAAAGATAAACTTGCAAAAGCAATAAACACCTTTTTAGAGCCGATACGGGAGCGGCGGGCTTCTTACACCGTTCAAAAAGGCTTTATCGACGAGCTTATTTACGAGGGGACCATGCGCATGCGCGAAGAAGCCAGAGCCACATTAAAAGAGGTAAAAAAAGCGATGGGTATCGCCGGTACCTGGAATAAAATTGCTCGGAAAGTAGAGGAAACCCACAAGAAAAAGCAAAACGGCAGCCTGTAGTGGGCCGTAGCTCCGCAGCGCTACCCAATAGCGGAGTGCTACAAGTGCCGTGCTTATTTGTGCAAGAGCGGTAATACTCACATACCGCGCCGTAATAGAGGGTATTAAAGCCCGACTGTCCCCCGATGCTCTGCATCGGGGGTGCTGATTTATAATGTTGTGTCATCGATATTTTGAAGCCACTGCGTGCACGTTGGCGTAACCGATGCTATAGTACCAGCTTCAAAGGGATTTTTGAGCCCTGCAAGTTTTACCAATTCCAAAAATGAATGCTTGCCCCCTGCCTTGCATAAGCGGAGATAATCATCCCACGCTGCTTGGCGGTTATCCCTGCTTTTCACCCAAAATTGCAAAGCACACACCTGTGCAAGCGTATAATCGATGTAGTAAAACGGCATACTGAAAATATGCGGTTGGCGCATCCAATAGCCACCTCGATTTAGATACTCATTATCGCCATAGTTCCGCTCAGGCAGATATTTTTTTTCGATAGTACGCCACGCGGCCTTCCTTTCGGCAGGAGAGGCTTCGGGATGTTCGTATACCCAGTGCTGAAATTCATCAACTGTTGCACCGTAGGGAAGAAAAAGCAATGCACCGCTTAAATGGGTAAACTGAAATTTATCGGTTTGATCTTCAAAGAATAAATGCATCCAAGGCCACGTAAAAAATTCCATGCTCATCGAGTGAATCTCGCAGGCTTCGTAGGTAGGCCACACGTATTCAAGGAGACGGGCATTTCGGCTTTGGAATGCTTGAAACGCATGCCCTGCTTCGTGGGTCATGACGACCACATCGTGCTCGGTTTTATTAAAATTAGCAAAAATAAAAGGAGATTTGTAATCGGGAATCGTGGTGCAGTAACCGCCCCCTGCCTTGCCTTTTTTGGCAAGCACATCGAGCATCTGGTAGTCGGTCATAAACGTGAAAAACTCATCCGTTTCAGGGGAAAGCTCCGCATACATCTTTTTGGCCTGAGCCAAAATCCAGTCCGCCTCTCCATGTGGCACTGCATTACCGGTGGTGTATTTGAGCGGCTCATCGTAATAATACAGTGCATCAAGATTGAGCCGCTTTTTTTGTCGCTGCAGTAACTGTACGGTTATCGGTACAATTTCCCGCTGAATTTGTTCGCGATAGGCAGCCGTCATATCTGCATTGTAGTCGGTTCTGTTCATGCGGTCATAGCCAAGCTGCACAAAGTTTTTATATCCCAGCTTGTGCGCAATACGAGTACGCGTTTTGACGAGCTTATCATAGATGGCATCAAATTCGCTTTCGTGTTCGGTAAAAAAGCCGTAATAGGCTTCCGCCGCTGCCTTGCGGATGGCTCGATCCTTGTCTTCCATAAAAGGGGAAAGCTGGGCAAGTGTCCTTTTTTCACCGTTAAATTCTATTTGGGCCGAAGCAATGAGCTTGGCATAGCTACTGGAGAGCTTGTTTTCTTCTGCGAGGTCTTCCATAATAGCGGGACTAAATATTTTTAGCTCCAATGCAATTAAATCGAAAATATGCGTTCCCAACGTTTTTGCAAGCTCTGCTCTAAAGGGAGAGCCATCCATCTGCTTATTAAAACTATTTACCATTTCGGCATAGAGCGGATCAGATTCGTCAAAAAAAGTAGTTTCTGCATCGTAAAACGCATCTTTGGTATCAATAGAATGCCTGATACTCGTTAAGGTATACATGGTTTGATAACCGGATTTCAGTTTTTGCACTTCGTCGATAATGTGTATTTGTTCGTCAGCTGATTTTGCCGCGGCAAAATCCTGCGTCGCCTTTGTAAAGGCAGCGCGCAAAGCTGCCATATCAGGCCGTTTGTAGGGGAAATCAGCAAATTTCTTAAAAGCAGGATTTATTTCATGTGACATATTCAACTCCTAGGATAGAATGTGCGGAACAAGAGCCGCAGTGCTGCTGCCTTATCAGCATTTTTTAACACGTGGCAAGTTTTTTTTGTACGAGTTCAGTTGCTTGTGCAGGGTTTGCCTTTCCTTTTGATTTTTGCATCACCTTGCCCATAAGCCAGCCGGCAACATTCGTTTTGCCGTTTTTCCAATCGGCCACGGCTTGCGGATTTTCGGCAAACACTTCGTCAACAATGGTTTGAATAGCTGCCGCGTCGCTTACCTGGGATAAGCCTTTGTCTGCAATAATCTCGCGGGGTGGTTTGCCCGTTGCAAGCATGTCAGCAAACACATCCTTCGCTTGCTTACTCGTAATAGTTTGGCTATCAAGTGCATTTACCAAGTCGGCGATGTGCTCAGGTTTAAAGGGGAGTTCGGCAAGTGTAATGTTCCGTTCGTTGACAATCGCTAAAATCTCAACGAGCACCCAGTTGGCAACTTTTTTGGGATTTTTTGCAGTACTGACTGCCTGTTCAAACCACTGCGCAAGGCTTCGCTCTGAGGTCAGCGTTTGCACATCAAATTCAGAAAGGCCGTATTCTTTTTTAAAACGTTCCCGCTTGGCTGCGGGGAGCTCTCCCACTGAACGATGAACGGAATCGATATAATCCTGCGTTAATAAAAGTGGCTTAATATCGGGTTCAGACATAAACCGGTAGTCAACCATCGAATTTTTAGTACGCTGTATAACTGTTTTACCGGTTGCATCGTCCCATCCCATCGTGCGCTTAAAGCCGGTAACATATTCTTGCCGATCTGTTTTAAATTCTTCCAACTGCCGCTCTATTTCATATGTGCATGCATCTTTCACTGTACGGAACGAATTCATGTTTTTGATTTCAGAAATAGGTGTTCGATATTCTTTGCCGTTGTCGAACACTTTTAAGTTGATATTGGCATCGCAGCGCATAGCCCCTTCTTCCAAATTGCCGTCTGTTACGCCGACGAATTTGAGAATCTCCTGTATGGTCTGCATGTACAAAGCCGCTTCTTCGGGGGTTTTCATGTCGGGCTTGGAAACAATTTCTATCAACGGTACTCCGCAGCGGTTATAGTCCATATAGCTGTGGGCACCTTCAATGTGTAAGCTCTTGCCGGCATCTTCTTCAAGGTGGATCCGCTCAATTCTAATAGTGCGTAAAACCGGCACTTCATGTGGCGCTGCCGTGTTGATCACAACCTCGCCGTTTTCGCACAGCGGTTTATCATACTGAGTAATTTGATAGCCTTTCACTAAATCGGGATAAAAGTAGTGCTTCCGGTCAAATTTACTAAAGGGATTAATGGTGCACCCAAGCGCAAAGCCAGCCTTTACCCCTAGCCAGACATATTCTTCGCCGATAACCGGCAGCGCTCCAGGTAAGCCAAGACATACTGGGCACACACGGGAATTGGGCATCCCGCCATACCGGTTTTCACAACCGCAAAAAGCCTTGGTTTTGGTAAGCAGCTGGCAATGGATTTCGCAGCCAATAATAACTTCGTAAGATAGCTCCTTCTTCATACGTGTGCGGCCTCCCATGTTTTTGCTAAACGCAGTATTTTGTTTTCGGAGAATTGCGAACCGGCAATCTGCATACCAATCGGCCTGCCGTCTTTGGAAAGGCCTGCAGGAATGGACAGTGAAGGTATGTGTGCAAGATTGACAAAGGTAGTAAATAAATCGGAAAGGTACATCGCTAAAGGATCGTCTATGCGTTCGCCCAGCTTGAAAGCCGGAGTGGGAGCGGTCGGACACACAATAAAATCATATTTTTGCAAAACCTTTCCTATTTCCTGTTCCATGTGAGCGCGAACCCTCAGGCCTTGCTCGTAGCAATCGCCGGATAAATGACGTGATAGTACGTAGTTACCGATAATAATACGCCGCTTGACCTCTTTTCCAAATCCGCATGAGCGCGTTGCAATATACAGTTCATCGTAGCCTTTGCCCACGTCTTTTCTGAGGCCGTACCGGATACCGTCAAATCGCGAAAGGTTGCTCGCTGCTTCAGATAAGGCAATAACATAATATGCAGGAATAGAGGCTGCAAGTATCGGTATCGATACCGGCTCAACGCAGATCCCTTGAGCCTTAAACCACGCGCACAAGTTGTCAAATACGCTCGAAACGTCGGCGTCAATCCCTTGCGTTTTGCTAAATTCAACTGGTAGCGCAATCCGCAGCGACGCTAATTCTTCTGGCTGAAACGGCTTAATATCGCTACATGCAGTAAAATCGTGCGCACTGCTGGTTCCGTCGTGAGCATCGGCACCTGCGACGGCAGACAATACCAAACCGATATCGCTTACCGACCGGGAAAAAAGGCCTACTTGATCGAGCGATGAACCAAAGGCCGTTATACCGTACCGACTGATTGCCCCGTACGTCGGCTTAAGGCCGTAAATCCCGCAATATGAGGCAGGCAGCCGCACCGAACCTCCTGTTTCAGTACCCAGCGCGAAGGGTGCCTGTTTACCTGCTACCACCGCAGCAGAGCCACCTGAACTACCGCCCGGCGTAAGATCTCTATCCACCGGATTACGCGTTTGGCCATAAGTTGAGTACTCCGTTGAAGAGCCCATGGCAAATTCGTCCATATTGGTGCGGCCAATGGGGATGGCTCCCGCTTGCACCAGCCGCTCAATGACTGTGGCGTTAAAGGGGGCAATGTAACCGTCAAGTATCTTACTGCAGCAGGTACATAATTTCCCCTGTATGGAAATATTGTCTTTTGTTGCAATAGGAAGTCCTAAAAGCGGCTTGTTTGCCTGATTGCCTGCTGCACGCTCTTTGTCCGCTTGTGCAGCCTTTGCTTCGGCATCCTCAAAAAATTCAATAAAACCATTTAACGGTTTTGCATGTTTTTCATCTTGTTCATACGCTGCTTTTAAGGTACGGACAATCTCCACGGCGGTAGTGCTGCCGGTTTCGAGCATGTGTTTTAATTCTAATAAAGTAGCATCGCAAATAGAGTTCATAGTTTATGCTCCGCTTTCTAATACTTTAGGAACTCGGAAATATCCGTCCATATATTCATTTGACATCTTCTTAAGAGCCGCCTGTTCTATCCCTACAGAAACAGCATCGCTGCGCAAGGTTACTTCTTGTGTTTCGTTCCGCTGCAGCGCATTATCTTCAATATCAAATTGCTTTAGAATATCAAAATACGATACAATCTGTTCCACTTGTACCGCAATCGATTGTCGGTCATGCTCTTCTAAAGCAAGACGCGACAAATCTAATAAATTGTCGAACACTTCAGGAGTAATTTTTGAATTTTCTATCATATTCTATAACTCATCCTTCCACGAGATTCGGGCTAGTTCCACACTTCCACATTCGTAATGCTTGGCGTATTTTTGCTGTGATACTCTGGGTTGGCTTTTGCTTTTCGCTGGCGAATATAATCCTGTATAACGGTGAATGCTTTCGGACTTAAAATCGCAATAACTATAATGTTAATGATAGCCATGACACCCATAAACAAGTCCGCTGTATCCCATACATCAGACAAAGCAGCAACTGAACCGGCATACACGACTGCAATACACACAAGGCGAAATGCCAGCATTACTTTGGTATTGTGCTTTGTTAAAAACTCTAGGTTAGTCTCGCCGTAATAGTAATTCCCAATAATTGAACTAAATGCAAATAAAAAGACGCATACAGTAATAAAGGGATTGCCCCACGACCCGATAGCATTGGATAGCGCAATTTGCGTTAATTTTATCCCTGTTTCGCCAGCATTTGCGTAATCGGGAAGCAATAATACAATAAATCCAGTAGCACTACAAATCAAAATAGTATCAACAAATACGCCGAAAGCCTGCATCAACCCTTGTTTTGCGGGATGCGACACATGAGACGTAGCGGCAGCATTCGGTGCAGAACCCATACCAGCTTCATTTGAATAGAGCCCTCGTTTTACGCCTTGCAGCATAACTGTTCCTATCGCCGCTCCAACGCAGGGCTCTAAGCCGAATGCGCTTTTTACAATTAGACTGAACAATGCCGGAATGTGCACAGCGTTTATAATTAACACCACTATCGCAACCATAACATACCCAAGCGCCATAACTGGGACAACTAACGACGAAAACTTTGCAATCCGGTGAATACCGCCAAAGATCACAAGTCCCGTCAAAGCAGCGATAATGATGCCGCTTGTCATACTGCTCAGATGGAAGGTTCCCTCAAGCGCTTGCGCAATGGTGTTCGCTTGCACGGTATTAAATGCAAAAGCAAAGGTGAGAATTACGATAACCGAGAAAAATTTCCCTAATCCTTTCAAGCCCAATGCTTTTTCTATGTAGTATGCAGGACCGCCGCGAAAATGCCCTTTTTCGTCTTTCTCCTTATATACTTGCGCCAAGGTGTTTTCTACTAAACTCGTGGCGCACCCGAGCAAAGCAGTTATCCACATCCAGAACAAGGCTCCTGGTCCGCCTAAGACCACTGCGATGGCCACTCCTGCTAAGTTGCCGGTACCTACGTGCGAAGCCACACTAATACAAAAAGATTGAAACGCAGAAATATGTTTGCTTTCTTTTTTGGGTTCTGTGGTAAGTGTCGGCAAGGTGCCGGTAATTAATTTTATCATATCGCCTAGCAGCCGAAACTGAGGGAACCCGCCGCGTAGCGTATAAAAAACACCTGATGCAAGCAGCAGAATGATTAAAATGTATGTCCACAAATAATAATTGAGCATGTTAACAAACGCCATTGCACTACCTCCTCAATTTATCTTAATATGCAAAAGCGTCAGTGTCAAGTTTGTTTGAATGTATATAATGTTCAAGGAAGAGAGATGGTATCCCCCGCTTGCCTAAGCGAAACCGGTTAGGCAAAATAGATTAAGCAACATTTCTAGCAAGGAGATACCATCGCAATGGATTATTGCGCATCTTATAAAAACAGTAAAGACCCCTCGTTGTTGAGAAAAGAGTTGGTCAGC
>JBQNBR010000006.1:0-41362 GCA_052169815.1 Treponema sp. | reverse complement strand
TTTAGCACTTTTTCCTCTTTTTTGATACCTTCACTTAAAAATTGATTTCCGTGGCTTCTTACAGGCTGCTACCATCTAAAGCAGGGGCCGACGCTGATATTGCACATATCAGCGAACAAATACCCGTGCTCAAGCGAGCCGTCCGGTCTTCTCCTCACACCAAAAGGGATAAGGACTACGGAATTCAGTAGAGAACAGTAAAGGCCGACTTTCTCGCTTACAGAGCCGGTAACGGCAAGTTCCGCACTCAAGCCCGGTATAGGGGTGAGCGGGATAAAGCAGTTCATGGGAGACAGCGCAATGCCTGCCCCAATACCGCCTGAAAGGCTTAGATTGTCCGTAAAAGCGTGGGTATATCCGAGCATACCGTGCAAACAAAGCGGAGGCGGAAAGGCTAAACCGCTTTCTCCTTTTATGCGGCTATCCGGCAAGAAAAACCACGCCGCCGTATTAGTATGAAAAAAGAGGGTAAAGCCGGAGCCCGGCCATGCAATCTGCATATCACAACTGAGCGAGGGGCCGAGTAGGTCATGTTGATCAGGCGGCAAACCAACTGCCACCGCAGAGACCCCTAAAGAGGGGGCAAACATAAACCGTTTTTTTTGCAATTTTTCGGTGCCGTGCTCGGCATACGCCGAAACACGGGCCGCACACCAGCACAGCACACAGATACTCAAGACAGAAAGGGCGCGTTTCATCATCAGCTCCTCATGGGCACCTACAAAAAATCCAACAAGGGAGATACCCTATCAAGACATAAGCGCGCTACTCTGTCAAGTGCTAACGCACGGCGTCATCAAGCTGCTGTTTTAGCCGGTCTCTTGACAGGATTGCCTTTATTCCTTTATTTTTACGCTATCTCGGAAATACGTTATGGTAGACTTACACACCCATTCAACAGCATCTGACGGTACCTACTCTCCTACGGAGCTCGTGAAAAAAGCACACGAAACCGGTATCTCCGTGCTCGCGCTCACCGACCACGATACCGTTGCAGGCGTTGCAGAAGCATGCGAAGCAGGGAAACGCTACGGCGTGTGCATCATCCCCGGTATAGAAATCAGTATTGCATGGCAGCCGGGTGAATTCCACCTCTTGGGGCTCGGTCTTTCGCCCGATCATCCGCGGCTGCAAGCAATGCTTGAGGATGCGCACAACAAACGCAAGGAACGGAATGCAAAAATAATAGAGCAATTTAACCAAGCGGGCATTGTCATTGATCCTGAAAAGCTTGCCGCCATTGCCGGAAATGGGGTTATCGGCCGCCCTCACTTTGCGCAGTATTTGGTAGCTGAAAAAAAAGCGAAAAACATACCGGATGCGTTTCAAAAATATCTGGCAAAGGGGCGTCCCTTTTATAGAGAGAAAGAGTGCGTCCCGTTTGAACAAGCGATCGCTGTCATAAAAGCGGCGCACGGCGTACCGGTTATAGCACACCCGATGTCGCTGTACCTGTCGTGGTCAAAGCTGCCGGATGCTATTGCGCGCTTTCAAGCACAAGGCTTAGTAGGGCTTGAAGCATGGCACCCCACCGCACGCTACAACGACTGCCTGCGCTTACAAGCACTTGCGGAAAAGCTCGGTCTTATTATCACCGCAGGCAGCGATTTTCACGGAGCAAACCGTAAAGACCGGTACCTTGGAAAAACCGTGCGCAATATTCCTATCGACGACTCGTTTTATACTGAACAGCTTTTACCCGCGCTCACCGCAGTGCGCGCAAGTTACGTATAATTGTATGCCCGAAAGCCTGCCGCATCCACTCATCCTGCTCGGTCTCAGCCGCTCAGGGAAAACCTCAGCTGGCCGCCTCCTTGCCCAACAGCTACAGCTGCCTTTTTACGATACCGACAGCCTCATCATCGAGCACACCGCTTTAAGCCCGCGCACGCTCTACCGGAAAAAAGGCAAGGAGGCTTTCTATATGGCAGAATACCGTGCACTACTCAGCTGCTTGCACAATGCGACGCAGTGCAGCGTTATCGCTACCGGCGGCGGGATATGCGACAATCCCTACGCGGCTCCATTAGTGCAACAGGCTCAAAACACGTTTTTCCTGCATACAGACGAAGCGGTATTATTCATGCGCATGGAATACGGGGCAAAAAAACGGGGAAGCTACCCTGCTTTTTTGGATTCTCTACCCTGTACCCAAACAGCAGAAGCGCAGCTCCTTTTTGCAACGCTGTATGAACGGAGAACCGCGTGGTACCGCCGCATCAGCCGCTATACGCTTGCTGCAACAGGCTTAACTCCGCCGGATATTGCAAAACAACTGGCGGCTATAGTCAATAGACCTGTTCGATAATTCCGTTATCGAACAGGTCTAATCGTTGGTAATTACTCATTATTT
The DNA here is from genome assembly GCA_052169815.1 of Treponema sp. Classification (GTDB taxonomy): domain Bacteria; phylum Spirochaetota; class Spirochaetia; order Treponematales; family Treponemataceae; genus Treponema. Next base: position 39,009 of record JBQNBR010000006.1, on the reverse strand, counting down.
TTTCGAGCCTGCGTGCCTTGCGAAATCTCCGACGGCTCGATAGGTAGAGCAGTTGTTTCTATTCCACTGCAAGTTTTGCGTTTACGCAAAACTTGACAGGCTTTCCCGCATCTAGGCATTGCCCCTTTCAACCGACTCACCGAGCTCATCGCCAAAGCAAGATCCGAGCTGCCGCGCTGCAGCAATCATGGGGTGTGCAAGCGGTACTGTTTTGATTTTATGCGCTATCTCGTGCAAGGGAACTGGCACTATACTGCCATTCTGCAGCGCAGCCATCACACCGTAGCGGCCGCAATCTGCGTAACACGCTGCTGCTGCGCCAAACTGTGTAGCCAAAATACGGTCATAGCCTGCAGGCCTGCCGCCCCGTTGCAAATGCCCTAACACAGTAACGCGGGTTTCATGCTTACTAAATGTTTCTATCTCTTGAGCAATCCGGTACCCGATTGAACCTATCATCTGACTGCGGGCTTTCTTTAATTCTTTTTTATCCATATCCTTTTCGTACAGCGACCGCGCACCTTCTGCTACCACTACTACAGAAAACCGCTTCCCTTTTTGCCTTCGTTTATCAAGGTGTTCGATAATAGATTCAACTCGGTACGGAATTTCAGGAATAATCATCACGTCACCGCCGCCTGCAACGCCTGCATATAAGGTAAGCCAGCCGGTTTTATGCCCCATCGTTTCGATAATCATGATGCGGCTATGACTTTCCGCAGTGGAATGCACCCTATCAACCGCATCAGTTGCTATATCAAGCGCAGTGTGAAAGCCAAAGGTAACATCGGTACTCGCAATATCGTTATCGATGGTTTTAGGTAATCCAATGATATTGAGCCCTTCTTGTACGAGCATTGCAGCAGTTGTTTGCGAGCCATTACCACCCAATACAATCAGACAGTCAAGGCCCAAGGCAGCGTAGTGCTTTTTTATGCGCTCAACAGCCCCTGAACCATCCGCATTGCTCCAGTTCTTATCTCTGAACGGCTTTTCACGCGAAGTACCAAGTATGGTACCACCACGTGAAAGGATACCCGTAAGGTCTTGTTCAGTTAATAGCCGGTGTTTGTTTTCGATAAGCCCGCGGTACCCTTCTTCAATACCGGTTACCTTCATACCGTATACGTTTATCGCAATACGGGTTAAGGCGCGGATTGCGGCATTTAAACCGGGCGCATCACCGCCCGAAGTGAGAATGCCAATATGTTTTGATGCAGCCATACCGGTAAGCATAATCTGCTTATCCCACTTGTGCAAGGGGCAATTGCTCAGTCGTGGTATTAAGCCCTCCCCACGAAGAGTCACGTCATTATTATCTTTAAAATAATATCTTTTAATTTCTGCTTTTTAACAGGTGTCAGCTCACTTTTGTTGTGCAAATCAATCGTTTCAGCAAGACGCATCGGATTTCTTTTGCACACGAAAATAACATCGGCAACAGAAAGGGCTTCTTCAATGTCGTGCGTAACGAACAAAATCGTATCGTTTTCTTTTCGGTGAATCGCAAGCAGGTCGGCAATCATCTTGTGCCTGATACCATAGTCGAGCGACTTAAACGGTTCGTCCATCAGCAAAAGTTCGCTGCCGTAATAGAGGGCACGCGCAATCGAACAGCGCTGACGCATACCGCCGCTCAGCTCGTCAGGATAATAACGCTCGTACCCACTCAGGCCCGCTTTATCAATAAAGCGCTGCACGTCGGCATCATCGCCTTTGGAATTCACCGATTTGATGTTTTGTGCAACGGTCAGCCACGGAAGGATCCGGTCTTCCTGGAACACGTAGCCGATCTTTTTCCCATCCGTTTGCAGCGAACCTTCGAAATCACTGTCAAGACCCGCCACAATATTCAGCAATGTCGACTTTCCGCAGCCGGAAGGGCCCACGATAACAGCAATGTCCCCGTCGCATACAGAAAAAGAAAGGTGATCTACAACCGTTTTACCGTTGTAGATTTTTTTAAGATTGTCTACGCTGAGCATAATTGCGTTCCTTCGGCCCAAATAGCAAACCAACGGCAGCGTCCAGTACATAGTACATGCACACCGACACAATCGTCCACGCGATAATCGCTTCCGGCTCGATATTCAAGCGCGCGTTCATAATCTGTCCACCGATTCCGGAAGAAGTCGTCAGTACTTCGCCCATCACAACCGTTTTCGACGCGGTACCCACCGCAATCCGTAACCCTGAATAAAATTGCGGCTTTACTGATGGCCACATGATTAAAAAAAAACGCTGGCTTTTCGTATATTTGAACACGGCCCCCATTTCAAGCAATTTGCGATCCATGTGTATCGCCGCATCCTGCACCGTAATCGCGATAATCGGAAAAATCGCAAGGGCTACGATGAGCACGGCCGGCTTTCCGTTAAAGCCGAACCAGATAATTGCAAGCACGAGTAACGCAACCGGAGGCATCACTTGCAGTACGCCCAGCACTGGTTTGCATAATTCTCGGCACGTTTTGCATACGCCGCACACATAACCGACGAGGCATCCTGCTGTTAAGCCGAAAAAAAGCCCGACAGCAAGCCGGCCCAAGGTTCTCGCCGCTTCCTGCAAGAGATCGTGCGCACTGACAATCCGCGCAAGCACTTTGCCAACAACCGGAATAGGCGGCACTACGAGCGGCGGGTACGCCAAAGAGAGCACCCACCACAGCACCAGCAGAGCGAAAGCCGCTATACCGTTATTTTTTATAGAGGATCTTTTCATCGGGCACTTTTCCGCCGATCGTCGTTGGGTCAAAATCAACTAAAAGCTGCCAAAATTGCTGTACGTCTACTTTTGCATCATACGCATTTTTGTAGATAAGCCCCATGCGCGAGATCGCTTTTTGCACAATTGGTGCTTTCATACCAAGCTGAGATTCGGCAAGAGCTGCTGCCTTGTCCGGGTTTTGCAATACCCAGTTGAGTGCTTTTTCGTATTCCTGCTCAAAGCGCGCCACAAGCTCAGCATTGTCTTTTATGAATTTCGACTTTGCCCCGAATCCCGCATTCGGAATAATCGTATGGTCGTCAGTCACTTTTTTCCATTCTTCTTCGAACGAAAACGCAACACGCGCATCCTTATTCTGCATTAAAATCGCCGTAACTTGCGGTTCGATCATCGTCGCATACTGGATCTTACCGGCTGACATCATTTGCGCAATTTCCGGACGTGAAGAATAGATAATCGTCACGTCTTTTTTCGGCGTAAGACCCGCCTTTTTCATAAAAAACTGCGTGATTACGTCCGGTGGAGAAGACTGTAGCGGAATGTATACGGTTTTACCCTTTAAGTCCGCCCAGGTTTTGAGTGCAGGATCGGTCGTCAAAAAATACGAAACACCCCACGTGTTGACGTTCGTCAGGGTTACGGGAAGCCCCTTGTTGTACAGCTTCGCAACGACTGTCAGCGGAAATGCAAACATATCGAAATTGTTGCTCTGCACCATCGCGATGAGCTTTTCCGGTGCGTCCCAAATCGTATATTCGATTTTGACGTTTTCTCCCAGTGCTTTCGAATCAATCATACGCAAAACGGGCAAAGCCGGTGGCGCTTTCGGCATGCCAATACGGATCACGTGATCTTTTGCAAAGGCGGTACAGTTAAGCGCAATAAACAGCGCAGCTACAACAAACACTATTTTTTTCATCGTTACATACCTCCGGATGATTAACAGTACCCAAAAGTTAGCATAAACTAATAATAAATTCTGTTGCAGCGGCAACACTCAAAGAAAAAAGCCCCCATTAACACATTAACGGGTGAATTCGGCTCATAGACGGTTGTTTCTCTATAGGTAGCGTTCAAAAACTCCGCTCGGTATGCCTGGTTTAAGGCATTTTTAAGTACGCTTGCCTTGACATGCTGCGGACATAGAGCTAGCCGAACTTTCCGTTTTATGCTATACTATCTTGTATGCACAATATGATAGCGGTCGGCTGTGATATAATCATCATATCTACTATTTTTAAAGAAACCCTCACCAGCCCTATTAGGAATTGAAAAGAAACCATATGCACCGTTCATTGCGTTTATTTTTCGGGCCGCTTTCATTCTATAGGCAGGCAGCAGCTCTTGCCGTACCGATTATGGTTCAGCTGTTTATCCAAGCGCTGGTATCCCTGATCGATAATTTTATGGTTGCCGATCTCGGTGATCTTAAAATGAGCGGCGTCAATATTGCAAACCAAATTATTTTTATTTATATAACAGGATTGGAAATACTGTGTCGGGCTGGCGGTATCTTTATGTCTCAGTATAACGGCACCAGTGATCAGACGGGTATGCAGCAATCCTACCGGTTTAAACAGCTTTCCTGCTTGATTTTTGCTACTATCCTTCTGATTATCTGCATCGTTACGCCGAATGCTTTCCTCGGTATGCTCGTGCAGGGAAATTCCGCTAAGCAAGAAATCGTAGCGCAGGGAAAAATATACATGCAAATCATTATTTTTACCTTTTTGCCTATGTCGATTTCAATGGGAATTTCTACTTCGCTACGGGACATCGGCAATGTAAAAGTTTCCATGTACATTGCGGTAGCTGCAACTGTCGTGAATACTATTGCGAATTATATTTTGATTTACGGACACTTAGGAGCGCCGCGCCTTGAGGTTGCAGGCGCCGCCTATGCAACTGTGCTCGCCCGTTGTGTTGAGCTACTGTTATTGTACCTTTACATAAGGAAAACCAAACCGCTTTTTTACGTCAAATTGAATCGCTTATTGCATATCGATATTGCATTATTCAATAAGATACTGAAGAACTCCGCGCTTATTTTTTTTGCCGATATGTCATGGGTTGTCAGCGAAACGGCGGTAACGGCGGTGTATAACAGCCGCGGAGGGCCTGAGGTGGTATCGGGCATGGCCGCCGGATGGACCATCGCAAATCTCTTTTTTCTCGTGTTCCCGTCTATTCATACGGCAATCGGAGTTATTATCGGCGGCACACTCGGCAAAAACGAACTAAATGAAGCAAAACGGCAAGCGCAATGGCTTAAACACGGCGCGATTGTACTCGGCTTACTATCCGGCTTGCTGGAGGCCGGCTCATTATTGCTTATTCCGCTCGTGTTTTCCCGCCTCACTGCAGATGCTCAGCATGTTGCAAAGATGCTTCTCGTATTCATTGCGTGTTATATGCCGCTTTGGTGCTTTCAAAATGCCCAGTATGCAGTTGCCCGTGCAGGTGGCGATACGGCGATGGGGGCAAAAGTTGATCCTTTTGTCAATCTCTGCCTTTTTATGCCGAGTATATTTCTCCTGTACCGCTTTACTGCGTTGTCTGCCCCCGCTATGTATGCAATCGCCAAGCTGACTATCATTATAAAGGCAATACTGGCACGCCGGCAGCTAAAAAAAGAGCACTGGGTAAAAAATCTTACGATAAACCAGCCCTGAAACTTCCGTTTCGAGCAGGGCACCTTGACATGCGATATTCAGTTCACGATACCCTACGTTTCAGAAAAAGCCTATTGCCCTCATGACAGCTCATGCACTAACCGACCTCCCTGCGTGCTTGTATAAAAAACGCGCCGGCGGTGAGCACTGCAAGCACGCTGGCGATAGCGGCGCTTTCTGCAAACCGATACGAACCGGCGTAGCGGAAAAGCAGCAGCGCGATGTTTTCAAATTGCGCGATATTCAGCACAAGTGGCAGCGAAGCGTCTCCAGCGCTAATGGCGAATACGCTGCAGAAGGCTGCTGCAATGCCTTTTTTACATAGCGGGATACAAAGCCTAAAAAAGGCATCGGTACGGGAAGCGGTAAAAAGACGCGCTGCACTCCCCATATCGACAGGGATGTTCTGAAAACACGTTTCGATATGAGTCCAGGCAAACGGCCACGCGAGCGATGTTTGTACTATAATAAGAGTAAAGATCGAAGGATATACGCCAAACCGAAGCCAGCCTGCGCCGAGCACCACCGAAGAAACAGCGAGCGGCAAAAAGGGAATGATATGCTGTATACGGCTGATTTTTGAGGCAAAGATAAGATACATAAAAAAGAGGGCCGCCCCGACAGCAAGACTTGCCGTGATAAGACCGGTGGTAATGGTAGTGGCTAAGGCTTTCCAAAATGAAACCCGCAGCACTATGCTCTGCCATGCCTTTAGCGTAAAGGTAAACTGGTAGTGTTTGGGATCCTGCACTGAATACGCTGCGAGCGAACCGAGCGGCGCCAGCAAAAACAAGCTAATCAGCAGCAGCAAAAGAGCAAAACAAGCTTTTTCTTGCCCCCCGGTGATAGGCTTTTTTTCCCGCCGATACTGTAAGGCGGTACTGCTGTCCTGCATTTTTTTCCGCAAACCAGCATATCCTATCATAACAGTTAGGGCAATACCGGTTTCTATACCGGCGATAAGCGGGATTACGGAAGAATGCACATCCCGATGGAGTTCTCGGTATAGTTCTGCTTCAAGGCTGGTAAGTCCAGGGCCGCCGAGTAACAGCAAAATGATAAAACTAAAAAAGCAATAGAGAAATATAATTAAAAAAGAAGAGGCGGCTGGCGATATGAGCGCAGGCATGATAATAGTCCGGAATATGTGGAAGGGAGCGGCGCCGAGCAGATGAGCTGCCTGTTCTGTTTCCTCTGGCAGCTGCTCCCAAACCGATGTGATGGTGCGCATGGCGATGGGAAAGTTGTAAAAGGTGTGGACAAGCAGCACACCGCCGGTAGAATACAGGAGAGCGCCTAAAGAATGCGTTTCGCCGCAGAGCATCCGCACACAACTATTGAGAACCCCATTTTTACCAAAAAAGAGGATAAACGCAAGGGCAATAACAACGGGAGGAATGCTGAGCGGAATAGCGGAAAGAGAAAGGAGCGCCTTCCTTCCAAAAAACGCCCTGCGTGCACAGAAAAATGCAGCACACAAACCGATGAGCGTTGCACCTGCTGCAGAAATCAGGGCTTGCACAAAGGTAAAATACGCGATTCGCCATATATGGAGCGCTGGCGTCGACATCACGCTTTTCCCGCCAGCCGGCAACAGCGCTCCAGCAAGCGGCACGATAAACGCCGCCGTAACAGTAAAAAAAAGCATAGCCGCCCCCGCTACGGCAGCACGTTGCGCTAATGTAACGAGAAGGCGCTTCTTGAAATAGTACACCGGAGCAACTTTGGTATTATTGTGCTAACACTGCAGCAATGGCGTTACTTGCAGCCTCAGCTTCGGTATCGGAAAGGGAAAGTATTTTTTCCGGTACGGGAAGGCGCTTAAAGGAGTCAGGCAGCGGTACGGAAGTAAGCACGGGATACATCCATTGCGTTTCCGGCAGTACCTCTTGTGCTTCTTTAGTGAGCATAAAATCGATAAAGGCTTGTCCTCCCTTTTTGTTCGGCGCTTGCTTTACGAGGCCCATACCTTCGATCGAAAGAAGGTGCCCATCCGCAAACGCCAGCGCTTGATACCGGTCGGTTTTGTCATAGCGAAGATGATACGCCATACTGGTGGTGTAGCTGCTTACGAGTGGGGCTTCTCCTGCGGTAAAAAGGCCGTATCCAGCGCTCCACGAGGGGCTTACGGTTAAAAGAGACGGACGGAGCTTACGCCAGTAGTCAAGGTACGAATCGCCGTATACCGCTTTTGTCCATGCAGCAAAACCTAAGCCAGGCGCACTGATACGAGGATCCATCAACACCAACGAAGCACGGTACTTCGGGTCGGTAAGGTCTTCCAGCGACTTCGGCGGTGGAACCTTCGATGCGGTATCATACATGATTGCAAAGTACCCCCAATCGTAGGGTGTTAGGAGATTATCCTGCGTTATGGTAACTGTGTGGTGAATGTCTGCCGTCATATTGGGAGAGCGATAGGCTTCGAATACTGCTGCCTCGCGGGCTCTGGCTATCATAAAGTTATCGATGCCAACCAGTACATCCGCATGAGGACTATTTTTTTCGGCAGCTGCTTTGGAAAGCATTGCCCCCGAATCGTCACATACCACATAGTTTACCGTGTAACCAGTTGCCTCCTTGAAGCGTTTTGCAATTTCATTGCCAGGCCCCCATTCCGCTGCAAATGAATCGTAGGTGTATACGGTTACGGTTTTATTTTGCGGTTCGTCGGTACGGCCTGATGCAAAAAGAGAAGCGTTGTAGATGCCGCCTATAATAGTACAGACAGCGATAGACAAGAAAGAAAGACGTGATTTCATAAATCCCTCCGCCGGCATTATCCGGATCAGGTATAGACGTCCATACGGACATCCGGCGCTCTTAAGAACGCCTGTGGGTATATTCTCAGCATGAAACGGGTTTGTTTCTGCACCCCGAATAGAATACTTTTACTATAGCGGATTATCATGAAAGCTGCAATGCCCTGAATACCCGCCTCACTTCTGTAAGTGCCGGCAGTCCCTCTGCTTCCCCTACTCTTCTTCCAACCGAGAAAGCTCAAGCTGCTTGAGTATCGCCGGATCGAGCTTTATAAAAAGATTTTTCTCGTTGGAAGGTAACACGGTTCCTTTCGGCGCATTTTTTGCCCGCCGGATATTTTTCACCGCCGTATAATAGAGGTCAGCCTTTTCATTACGGCGCGCCTTTGAATAAAACACCGCCAAATTGCCTGCTGCAATAAGTACGGGAAGCGGTACTGTTTTCCCTGATTTATTTTTAATAAACACATAGCCGCCCGCATAATCACGCACGTGCAGCCACATATCCTTGCCCCGTACATGATGGCGCAACAGCTCATCATTTTCAGCCGCTGTCCTTCCTACCAGTAAAAGCCAGCCCTCATAGTTAAACGCCAAACCAGGCCGCTTTTTTTCCTGCTGCGCTTGTATGTGCTGCACCGGTGTCTTTTTCTTTCTCAGTATTTTTTCAATGACATGCGGATTTTCCTCAACCCGTATGTGCGCGAGTTCTTCGGTCAGCGCTGTAATCTGGCGCTGCATCATCTGCATATCTTCAGTCAGTGCTTCGAGCCCGGATACCGCTTTTTTATATTTTTCGTAATACAAAGAAGCGTTTTCGTATGCTGTTTTCCGGCTATCAAGCGTAATGCGGACAATGCTGCCCGGCTTTTCATAGTCTTCAAGCTCAACAAAAGCGGATCCTGCGGCAATGGCGTGCGCATGTGCAAGCAGCATATCCCCCTGATGTTTTAAACGATCAGCTTGCAAAAACGTCGCTTGTTTTTCTTTCATTTTTTTGAGTACCCGCGCCAGTTTTTCAAGTTTAAGCGCATAAAACCGCTCTGCCTCTGCTTTTAAGGCTTCAAGCGATAGCACGGGGGCCTTTTGCGTATACCACTGATCAATTGCCTCGTTAAACGACAATGAAGTATCGTACTCCCGCACTACGTAAGTGTGGCTGGCAACGGGCGGCTCAGTCACCTTCCAGCGCTGTCCGCTTACCTCCCCGCGGGCAGGACGCCGGTAAAACGCATCGATGATCAGCTCACCATCTGGTGCACCTTGTTCCACTTGCGGATCGGTTAAGATGATATTTGCAGCACCGCTCCACAACCGTATGTAAAGGTTCAAGGGGCCCGATGAGCTTTCAAGCGCCAATCGAATAATCCGGTTATTATGTAGCTGTTCCGCCCGCACAATTTTTGCCCCGCGAATACGAGAGCGCAGCAACTCCATGAACCGCAAGGGGTTTTCGGTTTTGGGGATTTTCTTATGGGTTTCATGGAGCCTGCACGCTCCCGCCTCCAAACAAATCAGCAGCGTAACAGGTTTGTTTTTATAGATATACAGTGCAATGGTTGAATAAGAAGGCTGTATAATTTTTTGAATATACGCCCCTTCTAACGCAAGCTCATGCAAAATAGCGGTAATCTCCGCACAATTTAATGACATTTTTCTTCGCCTTTCGTCCTTGTACAGCTTATTCACCTATGATATACTATTCTCTCTAGTATGGATACCTCTTATACCGAATTACAAAAAGCATACGAAACGCTGATTTTATCCGCCTCAGGCTGGCGCAAAGTTTTTGCGCTCTCCGGCGATGAACAAGACCACACTGAGCTGGTTTCCGAAGCCGACCGCGACCTTGTTTTTCTTGCCGCGCTTGCATTTGCAGCATTCTTACCGCAATACGCTCCTCGTATCACTACCATCGTTGTCGGAACGGACAGCCGCCCTACCGGCAGTGTGTTGCAAACCGAAATACTCACCGCACTGTGCACTACCGCTTATGCCGAGCAGGTACAATCGGTTGGCATTACCGCAGCACCTGAAATTATGTGCTATGCAAAATCGCTGCACGCTGCCTTTATCTATATTTCAGCAAGCCACAACCCTATCGGACACAATGGATTAAAATTCGGCATCGACACCGGCGGCGTGCTCGACGGATCTCAATCAGCAGCGCTCATCGCCCTCTTTACGCAAAAATGTATCGAGACGCCCTCACATGAAGCCATCAGCACCCAAAGGATTACCGAGCATGTAAGCCTACTTACCTCTATCATGAGCGCACAAAAAGCAAAAAAGCAGGCAGCACTCACTGCGTACCATACGTTTTTAAAAGAAGTTATCAGCAATGCGCAAGAGCCACGCGAGCAAGCACAATTTTTTAGCGCCCTCCATACCTCGTGTACTGCAATGGCGCACGAGGGCAGCCCTTTTACGCTTATTGCAGATTTTAACGGCAGTGCACGGGCCGCCTCAATTGACCGGCTTTTTTTTGAAGAACACGGCATGCAGCTAGTCGGCATAGCGGAAGAAACGGGCACCATCATGCACGGCATCATACCTGAAGGTGAAAATCTCGAAACCTGTATTGCTGCAATGGAAAGCCTCCATGCAGCCGATGCCCTGCAAGCCAAAAACGCCCTTTTCGGCTATATGCCTGACTGCGACGGCGACCGCGGCAATATCATTTACTGGGATGACCAGGTGAAAAAAGCGCTACCGGTCAATGCGCAGGAAGTGTTTGCGCTTTCCGTTATCGCAGAACTCAGTACCCTCTCTTACAGCATGAAAGTGGATAGACCGCTTGCCATAGCGGTCAATGGGCCTACCTCGTTGCGGATTAATGAAATTGCCCACGCTTTTAACGCGCACGTGTACTACGCTGAAGTAGGAGAGGCAAATGTAGTGAACCGTGCAAACGACTTACGCCGACAAGGATACCTTGTAAGGATAGTAGGCGAAGGCTCAAATGGAGGGAATATCACCTACCCTGCTGCAGTACGCGATCCACTCAATACGCTTTTTGCCATCCTCAAACTATTGCTGATACACGATACTGATAGCAAAAAATGCCCGTTTCATCTGTGGTGCGAAAAATCGCAGCAAAAAGCGGCATACCGCCCTCATTTTACGCTCTCTGATATTATTCACAGCTTGCCGCAGTATCGTACCACACCGACACAAGAGCAGCGAGCCTTACTCCATATTCACACCAAGGACCATGCCGCACTAAAGCGGGCCTATCAGCAAGTTTTTTTGCATGAATGGGAAAGCAAAAAAGAGCTCTTAAAACAAAAATATGGGATTTTCTGCTATCAAGTTTTCTCGTATAATGAAACTTCATGCACTGAAAATCTAAAAGATTACGGGGTTTCAGGAAAAGGAGGACTAAAAATCCAATTTTACAATGCAACGCATACTGCTATAGCGTTCATATGGATGCGTGGTTCAGGCACTGAGCCTGTATTTCGTACTATGGCTGATATAAAAGGAAAAAACAGTGATGCCGAACGCTATCTTGTGCAGTGGCAAAATGATATGGTTCGTGCTGCAGATGCAGCAGCATCTAGTCAAAACTAAAATTAAGGATAATATATGGGTATTCGGGGAGAACTTTTTACAACACAAATCCAAGTAGAAAACAGGACGTATTTTTTTAATGTCAAAGAAAACCGCGTCGGAGATGTTTTTTTACAAATTGTTGAAAGCAAAAGCACTGACGGCGCTGGTTTTGACCGTCATGCCATAGTCATCTTTGAGGAAGAAATGCAAACCTTTTTACAGGGATTAAACCAAAGCCTTGAATTCGTTGAAAAAAATCGAAAAGAACGGCTCAAGCAAAAGCACAAAATACTTGAACGAAAACCCAGCCGTACGCATTTTGCATCTGATCGCAAAAACGCCGCGGCAATCGAAGGGACAGCTGCAACTAACCAAGCAAAAAAGCCCCCAAGAAAGGTACACGTTATAAAGAAAGAGCCGTCAGTGTAACCGGTCATATACAGCAGCTTTGAAAGTTTAAACTTTCAAAGCTGCTGCAGGTTAAAGGAATATTAAATTTTTACACCTGACAGAGATTTTGTGTTCGAACCAATGAACAACTCCTCTGCAAGTTTTTTCCCTGACGAGAATGTAATACAAGCGCCGGCAATATAAATGGTTGAATAAACACCGCTTATCATACCGACTAACAAAGCCAATGCAAAGTCTTTCATACTGCCGTCTGTAAAAATATACAACGACACAACTGCCAGCATAGTCGTTACCGTAGTAATAATCGTTCTACTCAAAACTTCCGTCTGAGCAATATCCAATACTTCTACCAGGGTTAATTTTGGATTAAGCCGTATATTTTCACGGATACGGTCGAAAACAACCACGGTATCATTAATAGAATAACCCACAATGGTTAAAATTGCTGCAATCGTGGTGGAGTTAAATTCCATTTGCGTCCACACGACAAAAGCTAGCATAATCAACACATCGTGGCAGAGTGCTAAAACAGCACCTAGAGCAAAATTCCACCTAAACCGCACCAACGTATAGCAGAAAATAAGCGCCATGGCTCCCAATACCAGTAAAACAGCTTGACGTGCAAGGGAATTGGAAAAACGCGAACCGACAAAATCAGTACTAAGAACCATAAAATTATCAATTTTATAGGCAGCCTCGAGAGCATTTTGTATCAATGCACGCAGCTCAACATTTGCATTCGTATAGGTGCCGTTATCGGGCAAACGAATTTGAAACGTTCTTTCATGTGTTTCGCCTATTTGCTGCACTGAGACGGAAGGAATAGACGCTAATGCAAGCCGTAGCTCATCGGGAGTAATAGGAGCAATTTGAGCAGGAATAAAATGCACTCTAAACGGTTCATTCGATAAACGGGAAACTTCGGTAGAAATAAATACTTCACGTAAAGGAAGGGCAGCATCTGCAAGCAAGGTTACCTTAACTCCTTCAACCTTCTGAACTTCAGCTATAAAACTACCAACATCAGGATAATCAGTATATTTAAACGAAAGAACTTTATTATTTGAATCTACTGAAATGACCGTAAGGTATATCTCCTCTTTATTCTGTGCAATTTGGATATTTTTCTCCCCGCTGTAAGTTATAGAGAAAGCGGTAGGGGCAAATTGTACTTTTTCAATAAAGCCCGCTTGAAAGTCAATACCAAAATTAATACCTCGTGTGAAATACCCAACTATACCGGATATCACTATTATAGAGCTACAAACGACCATTAAAGTAAACAGCTTGCTGAATCTTATAATACGTTTCATGCGTTCAGCCTCCAGCTAATATGAATTTTTTTCTGATGTAATGTTTCTGTACCAAAATCAAAAATAAAACGCGATACAAACAATGCAGTAAATACAGAAGAAAGTACCCCGATGGTTAAACTATAGGCGAATCCCTTGATCGGGCCTGTTCCCAGCACTGAAAGGAAAAGCGCTGCAATAAACGTTGTAATATTGGAGTCCATAATCGCCCAAAACGCCCGGTCAAAACCGGCTTCGATAGCAGCCTGCCGGCTCTTATGCAGCGATAACTCTTCTTTTATACGTTCAAAGATAACAACGTTAGAGTCAACGGCCATACCAATGGTTAAAATCATACCGGCAATACTCGGCAACGTAAGCGTTAAATTAAATGCCGATAACACACTAAATACAATATACAGGTTGAGCACTTGTGCAAGACAAGCATTAAAACCGGCAGTACGGTACCACAGCAGCATAAACACCAATACGGCCAACAAGCCCCATTGCAGCGCTTTAAGACCTTGCTGAATGGCTTTTTCACCCATACTGGCGCCGATAACTTGCTGATTTTCCAACTGAAGCGGCACATTTAACCACGCCGTACGCAAAACCGTCTTAAGATTTTCCGCCTCATCTGCGCTAAAACCGCTAATCGTCCCGGTGCCGCCGGTAATAGGCTCTTTTATATTCGGCGCCGATTTAATTTTATCATCAGAGACAATAGCTAATCGCTTATGCACATTTTGCGTGGTAACATCGGCAAAAATTTTTGCACCTTCTTGGTCAAGATCGAACACCACGAGCGGTTCATTGGTCTGACTTGTCGTAGTACTCACTCGCTGCAAGTGCTTACCTTCCAACGCAGGCTCTTTTTTTACTACTAAGAACCCTTCCCGTTCATCAAGCCCGTAGGCATCCTTACGATACATACCGAGAACCTTGGTATCCGCAGGGATAATCGACGGATCAAGCAAATGGTAATCTGCATCAAACGTTTTGGTAGGATTTTCTGTATAATAGGTATAAAAAGCTTTTGTAGCCTCATCATCAACAAGATAAAAGGCGAGTAAGCCCCGCCCCATAATAATTGAATTAATTTTATCGGCATCAGCAGCGCCGGGCATTTCAACATAGATGCGGTCATCACCTTGCTGACGAATAACCGGCTCAGTAAGCCCAAACTTATCAATACGGCTCGAAATCGTATCGATAGCCAGCGCCATTGCTTCTTTTTTTGCAGCAGCACCATCTCCTTCAGCAGCACTACCTATCGCACTTAAATCAGCCTTAATAATGATACTCATACCGCCTGAAAGATCCAAACCAAGTTTTACCGCATTAGCCTGCATATTCTTAATAGTAAGTATTTTATCCCGATACGCCTCTTCCAATAACGGTGTAATAACAGCACGGGTATTTGCTTCTGATTTTTCAGGAAAAGCCGCTAATAGCGCAGCTGCCGTCCATACTGGCGGTTGCGGTTTTTTCAGCATTTTCAGATTCTTTTGTGCAGCCTTAATAAGAGGTGCATACTTAGCTTCTACCGGATCAGCAGAACCGGCTTTCGCAGCAGCAATAAGGGCATCAACATCAAAACGGGTCATATTCACGACATAATCTTTGATTTTCTCTCTGGAACCAAGCGCTAGGGCTTTATCCTCTTTATCCGTCCAAAAATACCATTTAAGTGTTGGATATAAGAACACAAAACAAAGCCCTAATACAGCTAGAATAATTATGAAACGCGTTCGCTTTTTCATCTTATCTCCTATATTACAAAACGTAATAGATAAAAATTATTTAGTATAAGATACCTTGATTTATTGAGGTATCTGTTATAGAAATCGCACCCTCTTCACAAATAAACGGATAAATTACACGGTCCCACCACTAAAATCAGGCGGATTTGGTTTTTGTGAATCGGCTTGCTGTGCATCTTTTGTTTTTTTGCCGAACGGGAAAAAAGATTTGCTTTGGGTAGGCATATTTTGCTGACGCGCCATTTTGGTTTTCTCATCTAAAATGATAGAAGCAATTGCAGAACGGCTCATTTCAATTTTACAATTATCATCAACTTTCACAATAATAGTACTTTCTTTTACAGAGGATATAACCCCATGTATACCGCCAATAGTAACTATTTTATCACCCTTTTGCGCACTTGCAATCATTGCTTGCGTTTTTTTTTGCTCTTTTTTTTGAGGCCCAACAATAAAAACGTAGAAAATAACAAAAATTAAGCCAAGTGTTAGAATTGGAATGTATCCACCCCCACTTTGCTGTAACAATGGAGTAATATTCATTATTTACATCCTTAAAATATTAATAAAATTTCCTTGCTACAATAGCATAAAAAAAATGGGTAGTCAATATTCTTTTAAAGCTCCGCTCGAGCTCTATACCATTCTAAAAGGCTGCACTTTAGCGAATACTGCGCAACTGAGTTAAAAGGGCCATTATTTCCTGACTTGCATACTGTGCATCAGTACGCGGCACTTCCTTTGTATTCGCCACATCCTTGTCCTCTTTAGTAACCAACACGATAGTATCTCCTTTGGTTATTCTATCGTAGTACCCATTTCTCGTGATCAAACCTTCGCTAAAGTCCTCAGCAGTTTGTGAAAGTGCAAAAGAACCTAATACATCTTTATCTTTATAGATAAGGCCTATCCCTTCGTTCGCTATCGTAAGCGTATCTTTTTTTATAATATACGCATTAAATTTCGTCAAATCACAATCACTTGCACCGATATCAATAACAGCTTCCCCTTGCGACCGGTTTACAATTTTGCCGATAACAGGCATGGTTTGATTTATCATATCAGTCATCCGGCGCAAAGCATTATTACAGCGGTCATTGCCTGAACGGTATACTACCAACGTTTGTGCCTTGCTCCCCGTCCGCCCTACGTAAAGATCAAGCACAATTTGTATATCCAATTCATTTTCCTTTACACTAATAATACCAAAATAATCATTTTTTGCATCGCGGGCGGCTCGGAACGCTTCGGTGAATGAAACTGCCTGTTGCAAATGGGGAGAAAGCGCAAAACGCCGATTATACGCCATAATATCAGTCATCAGTACCGCTGTTAACCGCTCTACGTCAGGATGAAATACATTGGCAGGCTGTGATTGATAAAACATACCAATCGAAAGATGGTCTGTAGTTGCGTAGAGCGGATCGATACCCCAGCGGTTCTTAATAGAGTGACTGAGCATTTTACTATACGCTTCTACCGTATCGTTAATAGCAGCATTGCTTTTTTCAATTGATTGAATAAATTCAAGCTGCTGGATAGCTTTTTCAGGAAAGCCTTTTCTTAAAAGTATTTTTGAATACGCTTGTCTACTATCCACATTATAAGGATAAATTTTAAGTGCACGTCGGTATTCATACACCGCTTGATCAGTCATATTACGGGTAACAAAGGCATGCCCGCGCGTACTATGATATTTTGATAACTGCTGCCGGTTGCTATCTTCAAAATCAAGCTGCTGTATTGCTAATTCCTCGAGCAAGATACGCATCAGCTCATTTTCAGGGTCTACCGATATGCCTGTTTGAGCCGCTTTGAAGGCAGCTGCATTGTCATTGAGGCGGATAAAACACAGCGTTTTTAAATACCACGCGTCAACTTTACTCCGGCTATCAGCAATACGCTGATCTGCTAAATCAATCGCTTCGCGGTACCTACCCGACGCGTATAAAATTGAAGACAAAAGCGCCTGTGCTTTATCGTACGCAGGTTGTATCGCTAGCGCAGTGCGCACGTAACTTTCTGCCTCAGCATACTTACCGTTAAGGGCTGCAAGATAACTAGCAAAATAGTGCACCTGTGCGCTATCGCCATGATACTGCAACGCACGGCTGATATAACCGCTTGCCGCCTTTACATTCCCTGTTTCATAGCTCAACAAAGCAAGCGAAAGCAGCGCCTTACGGTTTTCTCCCTGCCGCTGAAGCGCTTCTTTATATAGTTCAGATGCACTGGTCAGCCTTCCGCCCACTACTTCAATTTCTGCCTTTCCAAAACGGGCATCCAGATTGTTTGGATACTCCGCTAAAATGGTAGTAAAAATCTCCAAGGCTTCTTCCAGCCTGCCTAAGCCTATTAAAATAAACGCATAAAGATTTTCTATTTCAACATTATGCTGTACATAGTGGCGCGCCTTTTCAATATACACCATTGCTTGATCGTATTCTCCAAGCGCATAAAAACATTCAGCCAATCCATAGTACGCTGCATTATAAGAAGGGTTTTCAAGAAGCGCCTGCTGATATAATTCAATTGCTCCATACCAGTTTTCATGATATTGCATTTCCTTTCCCTGTTCAAACAAGGTAAGCGGAGAAGCGCATAGGGGTAGTGCGAATATAAAAATAAAAAATATACCTATAGTTTGTTTACGCATACTAATTTCCTCATTATTGCCTATTCTTCATTATTTTTTTTAGGAGCTACAATCTTAACCGTATTAATTTTATGGCCGTCCATATCTTGGATAATAAAATCAAAACCATTCCAGCTCACTTTTTCGTATCGAACGGGAATCTTCCCAAACAAATCAAAAACAAAGCCGCCGAGTGTTTCAAATTCATCAGAGGGCAACTCCACATGCAGCGCTTCCGATACATCGTCCATATCAGCACGCGCATCACAAAGCCATAAGCCTTCGCCAATCGAAGAAATATCCTCACCCTCATTATCAAATTCATCTTGAATATCACCTACAATTTCTTCGATAATATCTTCAAAGCACACAATACCTGAAACGCCTCCGTATTCATCAACCGCTATTGCAATGTGCACATGACGGCGCTTAAATTCACGTAATAACGTATCAATCCGTTTAGATTCAGGAACAAAAAAAGGCTTGCGTATAATGTGCTCTAAATTAATCGGCTCCCTTTTAGCAAAGAGCGTGATTAAATCTTTAACATATAAAATTCCAATGACATTATCAATGGACTGCGCATACACCGGAAAACGTGAATGCCCACTTTCAGCAACCCGTTGAGCAAGTTCATCAGGTTCAATATCGATAGGGATAAAATCAACATCAATGCGAGGGATCATAACTTCTTTGACTGCAGTATCGGATAAATCTACCACACCGCGAATCATATCTTCTTTTTCTTCATTGAGTGTTTCGGTTAAAATATCAGAGACCGCTCTTTTCTTTTTCAGTTTTTCAAAGAATTTCATGTTCATTCCCAATATATGACCATACCCGTATACGTGCCGAGTATACGTTCCTGCAGCTGCAACATCTCTTGTTCAGGGCTATTATCGCTATGGTCCATACCGCTTAAATGCAAAATACCATGAATGATGAGGCGCTTCAGTTCTTCATTTTCTGAAACAGCAAAAAAAGCAGCATTTGCCTTTAAGCTATCCAAGCTAATGATAAGATCGCCCGCATTCAAACGTTTTTCTCCTTGCTCACTGTAATATTCATCGGCTTGTTCAAAAGAAAGTATATCAGTCGGTGCATCAATATGACGAAAATCCCTATTCAAACTATGAATAAACGGATCATCACAAAAAACGACCGACATATCCCAATTCGTATGCGCTAATGAGACCAACACTGAATCCACAAAAGGCTCTACCGCGCAAGCCCATTGCTGCACCGCGATATTATACCATGAAATACAAATATTATTCACTAGTACTTTCTTCCTTTACGAGCACTTGCTCAGCGGCAGGCAAACCGAGATCTAATTGTAAATAATTTTTTACTTCAACAGGCATCTCTTTAGAGTCCGAGGAGACTTCAGAGGGCACGGTAGCCGCAGTTTCGCCGGAACCATCAGACGATTGATTTTGTGCATCGGGATCTTTTTGATTCGGATATTTTATACGCGAATGATAGTAGCCAGCCAGGATAGTAGTAAAAGACGATTGAATAATTTTAAGCTCGCGGAAAGTAAGATCGCTATTATCAAGCTGAGCCGCTTCTATTTTGTTTTTAATCAGCTTACCGATAAATTTTTCCAATCGAGAAAATGAAGGATTATCTAATGTACGGCACGCTGCTTCCGTCACGTCGGCGAGCATTACCACCGCAGATTCTTTGGTGCGCGGAGGCTGCCCCGGATACGAAAATTCCTTGGGGCTAACCGAAGGATCCAATTCTTTAGCTTTAGCGTAAAAGTATTGCACCAAACTGTTACCGTGATGCTCACGAATAATATCAATAACTTCCCGCGGCAAACGCATTTTTTCTGCAGTCTCAACGCCGATTTTCACATGGCTTCTGATAATCGTAGCGGAAAGACGTGGATTTAAATCTAAGTGCTTATTGTAGGTGGTTTGATTTTCAACAAAATATTCTCCATTGGCCATTTTTCCAATGTCATGATAGTAAGCGCCCACACGGGCCAGCAAGGCGTTAGCACCTATTTCACGACAGGCAGCCTCCGCAAGCGTAGCAACCATCATCGTATGATTATACGTGCCTGAAATAGTAACCAGCATTTGCTTCATAATAGGAGAATTTAAATCGGATAACTCCATTAATCGAAAGCACGTGGCCGTATTCATTCTATCTTCAAGAATGGGCAGAAATCCAAGCACAAAAATACCGCTCATAAACCCATTCAAAATAGATCCAATAAACAGCATACTCATATCAGTATACGTAGCAGGAAATACCAGTGCTAAAACGCCTGCAATCAAAGGATTAACGGCGGCAAGCTGCACCGCTGTTTTAATGAGGTCCATCCGCCTTCCAGTTAAATTCGTTAATGACACGGCCGTAAGCCCTGAAAAAAGTGCAAATAACGCTGGCGCTAACTGAAAGTCCAATACCGTTACGATAGTTAAAGAAGTAAAAAATACCATGAAGGTTGCTATTTTTACCGACAGTAATGCAGAGACTAACATCGCAACCAGGGAAACGGGAATGATAGGCACAAAATCAAGCGGCAACTTAAAGAGCGAAGAATGGGCTATAAACAGCATACCAATGTACACAACCACCGATATAAGCAGTAAAAATATTTTTTGACTTTCTTTAAGACGGGTATCAATAATATCTTGCGAAAAAATAAAAGATCCCAGTATATATAAACATACCAAGAAGAGGCCGATACTGATAATTTTTGATACATCAAAAGAACTACCGGCTTCAGCATAGGCTTTCAGCTGCTCATAGTTTTCCTGCGTAATAATAAATCCGCGTTTAATAATTTTTTGATCTTTTTCAATCGTAATGAATACCGGAGGCGCTTGTTTGATGGCATTTTGAATCTGAGTTTGCGTTTCTTTTTCATCATAGAGCACATTAACTTTTAAAAAAGGACGAACTAACGAAAGTATGGTCTCAGGATTTACCTCTTCTGCCCGTTCATGAGCTTCTTGCAAAATATAAACAGAAAGATTATCGATTTTTATAAAAATATTGGCTTGCGTTGTTTCATACTCGCGGCTATTGCCTTTGGAAACCAAAAGCGAAACTTTTTCTTTATTCAACGCTGCGATTCCCTTTTCCGGGAATTCAATAATACCCGTCGCCGTTGTTTTTTTAACGATTGCCTGTGCCACTGTAAGGATTTTTTCCATATCCTTTATTTTTACAAACCTTTCCAAAAAAGACGGCGTAAAAAAACCCGGATATTTTTCCTGGATAGCAGAAACGGGAATATCCGCCTGTTTTGCCTCCGTCTTTCGTAGCTCAGAAATAAATGAGATAAACTCCGCATAATTTTTTAACGTATCGGAAACAATATCTGCATCTTGCTTGAACACCGGGTACACCGCTTGCAACCGCGCTGAAATACGCACTTCGGTAGCCTCTTTATCGATATAACTGACATCTTTAGTCGCAATCACATCCCTGTCAGCAACCTTACCCACAGGAAATTCAGTGATGTTCAAATAAGACAACCCGCTCCCTTCTAAAAAGAGCATGAAATGACTAAAAAGAATAGCTAAAAAACTGAGACACGAAACGATAAAAAAAGCTTTTTCAGTCTTGATAGTAGTTTTTACATGGGTAAATATCGATTGAAACATCGATTTTACATTAAAAGCATTAGGTTCTTTCATAAGCATCTATTATCTTTTGTACAAGAGAATGACGGACTACTTCGCTCGAAGAAAATTCAGCAATACCGATTCCATCTATATTACGAACCAAAGACACCGCATGTAATAGACCGGACCCTGCTTTACCATGAATATCCGACTGCGAAGGATCTCCCGTAATAATGAACTGTGAGCCTTCACCCATACGTGTTAGAAACATCTTCATTTGTTCTTTGGTTGCATTTTGCGCTTCATCTAAGATAACAACCGCCTTATGCAAGGTCCTTCCACGCATATAGGCAAGCGGCGCAACTTCTATCATGTGCGACTCCTCGAGCGTACGTAGTACCTCTACAGGGACAAGCGTTTCTATAACATCAAAAAGAGGGCGTAAATAGGGATCTATCTTTTGTACTAAATCGCCCGGTAAAAACCCAAGATTTTCACCAGCTTCCACCACCGGACGAGTTAAAATCAATTTACGGATTTTTCTAGACAGCAGCAATTGTAACGCCGCAGCGACGGCTATATACGTTTTTCCGGTTCCGGCAGGACCAAGTGCAAAGACAATTTGATGTGTATGAATTAAGTTAATAAACTGAGCTTGCCGTTTGTTCTTGGGATACACTGACTTTGTACCACGCGGAATATGGATACACGAAAACGAACAGTCCGCTTGCTGCAGCGATACGTTATGAGCGATCAAAGCTGAAATAAACTCAGATGAGTCTTGCCGCTTCAACTCAGGGCTTTCCACAAGAGTATCAATTAAATTCTGGAACTTTTTATAAATATACTGATCTGAAGTGACAACCGTCAGTTCATTTCCGCGACTAATAACTGGTACTCCTAAGTATGTTTCAAAAATTTCCAAATTTGAATCATTTACACCACATACAGAAGATAACAGTGCATTATCCTCTAAGACAATCGTGTATGACGTATCCAAAAATACTCCTTAGTGCACGCCTTCTGCACATACGTTATAATCTTACTTAGTCTACCGATAAACAACAACTTCCGTCAAGACCTTACAGAAGATTCACGTTAAGGGGGGATCAGGTTCGGCCTAAAACAAGCAGAAAACACAACAGGTGAGGCAGCAACGCTCCGGTAGACGCCCATCTTATACCTTTAGTATAATAGATCTGTTCGATAACTTTGGTGTCGAACAAGTTTAACCGTTACCAAAGACTAACAAGGAAAACCAATGAACAAGGCGACCGAATACAAAACAATCACAATAAAATTATACAAAGGAGTTACGCTGGAATTTTATGATACGGAAACCGACGAGACATATGCCCTCCGCGGAAAACCACGTAATGTATTCAGAATCGATTATTGCAAACAGGGAATTTTAGAGGGCGAATTTGAAAATAAGTCTTTTTCATATTTAGGCGAACAAGAAACAGCCATTAACTACGAAAAACTTGCGCTATTAAAAACGTATTTTCCGCTGAGAATTTACAAAGGTGTAAGTATTTTATTTTTCCTTGACGAATTGGACGAGAAATTTACTGCCGAAACCAATGCTTTCGGTATTGACATTAATAAGATCTGTACAAAATTAGATTTAAAAAACGGGTGGTATAAACTGAAACCAAAATCGGAAATTACCGAGATTTTAGACACACTGTACGGAAAAATAGCGCTGCATGACCACACCTATTTTCAGATTAAAACACTTGAAATCCTCCATTATTTGGATAAGCTTAATACCGCAGCATACCGGACAGCAGAATTTTTTTCAGGTTATAATATTAAGAAAGTAAAAAAGATTCACACCTTTATTATTGAAAATCTTGACAAAAATATTTCCTTTCAACAGCTGGTAAAAGCAGAAGGAATCAGCTATACGATTTTTCAAAAACTGTTTAAACAAATATACGGCGACAGCCCGTATGCCTATTTAAAAAAGTATAAACTCAAAACAGGCGCTTTTTATATTTCGTCTACCAATAAAAAAATTACGGATATAGCTTCTGATTTGGGCTATGCAAATGCGAGTAAATTTTCCGATGCTTTTAAAGCGATATACGGAAAAACACCATTGCACTATAGAAAGAGCTTTACGGAACCCACTTAACTGGTGTAGATACATAAAGGGCAAAAAATGCAGTTGCGTCAGTATTATGGCATAAAAGTTTTTACGCAAGTCGTCTTTTGAAAAAAATATCAAAATGGAGTATTTTTAATTAAAGCGGAGTAGCAGGAAAAATCATTTTCCGTATAGTAAGTGAACACTAACTTATATTACAGGGAGTTAGCTATGAAACGCTTGCTCGTAGCCGCTATTTTGATTGCATTATTGGTTTCATGCACGGCAAAAAACGAAATAAAACCGAATACGGAGCAACCCGTACTGAAAATAGGAGCTATAAAAGATTTTAAACGGTCGCTTGAAGGTTCTACACTGGTGTTCGATACGCTTTTACAAATGACGCCCGACTACCAACCGCTTCCCAATATTATTACCGAATGGACTCGCAACGATACGGCAACGGAATACGATTTTACCGTACGGAACGATATTCTTTTTTCTGACGGGACTCCGCTTACCGCCCAAACCGTAAAATGGGATATCGAAAACGTTGCCCCGATAACATGGTGCGTGTTTTCTTCCTTATTGAAGGAAGTTTCCATAACGGATGCCGCACATTTAAAAATTACGCTAACCGCTCCGTATTATTTTTTGCCGCAGGATCTTGCACTGGTAACGGCAATAAAAGAAAACGGAGTCGATGAGGCGCTAAACATTACCGATTTCACCGGAACTGGTGCCTATATTGTAAAAGAATACCATGAAGGCCAATCGGCATCGTTAGTGAAGAATGAGGCATACTGGAATAAAGCGGCAGCTCCTTCCATTCCGCTGATAGAATGGCACGTAATTACCAATGAGAATGCTCGGAACTCCGCGCTTTCATCGGGACAAATCGACGTACTCGGTATAAGTAAGCATTATTTATCGATACAGTATCCATCTATCGACGATTTGCTAAAAACGAAAAAAATGAGCTTTATCGAAGAACCGAAAGAGGCCTTTACCTCGCTTATCGCCATCAGCTTTAACTGGAAAGAAGGTTTTTGCAGCGATAAAACAGTGCGTGAAGCATTGGAATACGGAATAGACCGACAAACATTAGTCGATACCATCTTTTTGGATCGCCGTTATGTAATCGAATATTTTTGCGATGATCTGATCGTTATGCGAAAAGGAGAGCCCTGATTTTTGAATAATTCTTTATATATTTGGAGAAAAGACTTATGATGATTCACAAGCGAGTGATTGAACTGACAAAAGGCGTACGCGTCAGTATGTGCTGTAAAGCGCTCATAGGCGTTGCAATTTCCGCTGCGTATATTGTACAGGCAGCAGTATTAGGAACATCCTGTTTTTAAAAACTTACATTTTACGGTACATAAACATGAGCGGCTCGCCGTTGCAGGGGAATCAGGCAGCGGTAAAACAACGCTTATCAATTTATTACTTCGTTTTTATGATCCGCAAGGGGGTGCTATTTCCATTAACGGGATCGACATACGAGATCTGACTCTAAAATCGCTGCGGCGTTTAATCACGGTCGTGTCGCAGGAAACCTATTTATTCAACGGTACGATAAAAGAAAATTTACTCCACGCAAATGAAGAAGCTGACGATTCAATGTTAATCGAAGCATGTAAAAGTGCACATATCGATTCGTTTATCCAGAGCCTACCTGAAAAATATAATACGATAGTCGGAGAACGCGGCCTTAATTTTTCCGGAGGACAGCGGCAACGTATCGCGATTGCCCGCGCGCTTCTAAAAGATTCCCCTATCGTTGTGCTGGACGAAGCGACCTCCGGCGTCGATACCGAAAACGAAAACGAGATTGAACAGAGCCTTTCGCTGCTCTTGCGCGGCAGAACAAGCATCACCATTGCGCATCGCTTACATACAATCGAAGACTGCGACCGGATCTTGGTTCTGCGGCAAGGACAGATTGTCGAAGAAGGCACGCACCGTGCATTACTTGAAAAAGATGGATATTATCAAAAACTGGTGCAAGCGCAACGATAAAAAAGGAGCAAACGGATGTTTAGAGAAAAATACAAACCGCTTTTTAAAATGACCGGTTATATAAAAGAGTATAAAAAAGAATTTTGCATTTCGATCCTGTACGGGGTGTTGCATAGTGTGTTTTCGCTACTGACGGTTTTAACCGGTGCGTATATAACCTCGGCCGCGCTCTCGCATGCACCGGCACAGACCGTGCTGTATTGGTTTATTCCCCTTGCGGGTTTTATTTGCGGAAAGGGGCTCTTTTCTTTTTTAGAGATGTACGAGTGCCATCTCGTCGCCTATAACATTATTGCAAAAATACGAGGGCTTTTGTACGATGCAATTTCGGCGACAGCTCCTCAATCAACGGCAAAAACACGATCGGGAAATCTGACCGCTGCCGTCATTGACGATACGGAAGCTACCGAAGTGTTTTATGCGCATACGGCAGGAGCGTATATCATCGCGGTTATCTGCACCGTGCTGTATCTGACTGCGCTTATTGTGCTTTCGCTGCGTATCGCCGCTGTTGTGTCCGCCGCCTGCATCCTCGTTGCAGCCGTTCCATACCTTTTTAATCCGATTACAAAAAAAATCGGAGATGAAATACGTGAAGATTCGGCGGCGGTCCATGCAGAAGCCGTCGATACCGTGCAGGGTTTGCGGGAAATCTTAATATTCGGAAAAGAAAAAAAGTATATCGAAAAAGTCGCACGGGATACGCTCCGCTTAAATAAAAAAGAAATGAAAGACGGCCGCTTGAAAGGCGCACAGGGAGTCATCATTCATCTCATTACCGCAGCGGTATTAATTGCATCGATTTTATGTGCTCATACGGAGGTCATTGCCGGTTCACTACGGCCGGAAATGGTGTCCGTTGTGATTGTGTTTGCACTGTTTGCGTTCATACCAGCGATGGGTGTTTCGGTAACGGCGGGTGCAATGAACATCTCAAACGGAGCTGCCAAGCGAATCTTGGATATTTTGGAAGAACCGCCTGAGGTTACCGATACAGCGCCGTATAGGCCGTTATCTGAGCTGCCCCTTACCGGCAGCGTTGCATTCAAGGATGTGCATTTTTCGTATGAAAAAGGCAGAGCGGTTTTACACGGTATTTCTTTTTCGGTACAGGCAGGAGAGAGTATCGCTATTACCGGGGAATCGGGAGCGGGAAAATCTACGATCGCCGCATTGCTTTTGCGTTTTTACGATCCCGATAGCGGCGCAGTATATATCGGCGGACAAAATATCCAAAAGCTGCATCAAAACTCCGTGCGGGATATGATTGCGTATGTGCCGCAGGATGTATACCTTTTTAACAAAAGCATTAAAGAGAACATCGCACTCGCCTGTCCCGACGCTACCGATGAAGAGGTAAAAAACGCCGCGCAGGTCGCGATGGCAGACGGGTTTATCGAACGGCTGGAGCACGGCTACGATACCAATACAGGCGAGCGGGGCGTGCAGCTTTCAGGAGGGGAAAAACAGCGCATTGCCATTGCCCGCGCCGTTTTAAAAAAATCACCCATCTTGCTGATGGACGAAGCCTCCTCCAATTTGGATAGCGAAAGCGAAGCCTTATTCAGGCAGGCGCTGAACAATATCCGCAAAGGGAGAACCATCATCACCATTGCACACCGCCCTTCTACGGTAAAAGAAGCGGACAGGGTTATCCGCATTGCAGACGGACGGGTAATGGTGAACCCCGAAAGCCAAGCATGAGCACCTGCTGCCTGCCTTGGGCTCTTTGCCGGTTTTGCAAAAAGCTCAAGGGCAGCACCTTCTGGTGCGTGTAGTTTTTTTTTAATTATTTGATCCTGACGCCAACGTAGAGCTTTACATCTGCAGGGTCTGCAGGGTTACCGACATCGGCAAGCGTAATGGTGCTACTGTTTTTTTTCAAAAGATTGCTTCCGTCCTGACTAGGAGTATCTCCTGTAAAAAGAAGATAATTACCATCCGCATTACCTATTACGCCCCCCACTGGTGCGCCTGTAATAAAGTCTTCAAGCTGCCTAAATACCTTCTGCAATTCCTCATCGGTGAAGTAAACCTTCCCTGGTGATTGTACGACTTTCGTTTTGCCAGCGTCTTTTAACTCGGCTAATAACTTGCTTCCTGTTTCCTCACTCGTATCCGCAAGCTGCTGTACCTTCTTGTTGGAGAGGGGGTCCGGCGCGCCCATGTTAAACGTCACCGCACCATTATTAACCGATTTAAGTGTAATCTTTATGACTTCTTTTTTCCTTTGACCGACATGGAGCGTGGCACCTAAGTGAGCCATAGTACTGGCCAAATTATTGTTAGGTACACCCGCCGTATAAAAGTCAAATGCTATGAGGGCTTCCGATTCAGAAACATTCGTACCTGGAGCAGCCTTTGCAAGACCTATCTTCAATGCGTTTATAGCCGCCTTTGCATAGTTGCCAGGAGTAGTATCCACCGCAACCGTTCCTTTTGTCTCCTTTGCAGCATTAGTCGTATAGCCATCGCTCGCAACCGTATTATACACAGTGGTAGCAGGGGTTATTGATTGAACGTTTGCCGTTATTGTCTGTGTAAAGGCACTAACATAGATCGTCTTACTTGGTCCAATAAGGCTCGCCGCGGTAACGACCTTTTCGCCCTTATCGTCTTCCGTGAACTTATATATTTCACCAGCTGCTAGAACTGCTGTTTTACCTTTAAGTTCCTTAGCCAGTTCAGCCACCGTATCTTCTACAAACCCATACTCCAGAGGCGATTTATTAACCGTTACCGTAAGCTCACCCTCAAAAGCATCCGCTCCTCCCGATTTTGAGACCTTCTTATGGCCATCAACATCAGCGGCTATTGTTTTCACTGTTACCTTTACCGTCGTGGGCCCTGAAGGGACAGTGGAGCCGCCCTCGTCTGCCTGCACTCCTCCACCATCGCGGTGTCCTTGATTGTTCTGCACACCGCCATGAGAACCGGAACCGGTTCCTGAACCGCCACCGCTTCCACCGGTAGAGGGAGGAGTTGGCGAGGGAGATGGTCTTGGTGCCGGATCAGGCTTTGACTGCGGTGTATTGGGGCTGTCACAGGCACAAAGCAGCATACTGACTGCACATGCACTGAACAATGTCCGTATAATTTTCTGGTGTATCCTTTGCATGGATAACCTCCTTACAAATATATATATCTTCTATTATACTCCCCTCCCCCCTACTTGAGTCTAGTAGCTCCGCCTCCTTTTTCCCTTTCAACAGCGTGAAAAAGCAGGGGAAAAGCCAAAATCCCCCACCAGAATGCTCATCATCGACCCTCAGATATGCCTGTCTATTTTCAAAAGACCTTGACAAAGCCCTCTATATATGCTTTACTTCGTCCATAAAGAGCCGGCGTGGTGAAATTGGTATACACGATAGACTCAAAATCTATTGGGGATTCCCCGTAAGGGTTCAAGTCCCTTCGCCGGCAGTGTTTCGTTTTATACCGTTTCGCTTGCACAATATACAAGCTGCTTTTACCCATTACTTATTACTAACTCAAGCACATCAGCATACACAAGGAACAATCCATGCAGCACATAGACTCGTTACGGACATTTTTGGAAACAAGCCCCACCGCTTTTCATGCAACGGAAAATATAGCAACCACACTGGAACAAGCGCAGTTTCAGCGGTTGCTTGAATCTGAACCGTGGCATATCACGGCCGGTGGCAGGTATTTTGTCACGAGAAATCACTCAAGTATTATTGCTATAAAGGTCGGCACACAGCTTGACCAATACGGTTTTACCATTGCAGCTTCGCATAGCGATTCCCCTACCTTTAAAATCAAAGAGCAAGCTGAAATTGAAGTAGCTGGCAACTATACACAGCTGAATACCGAAGGGTATGGCGGTATGCTCTGCGCAACCTGGTTTGACAAGCCGCTTTCCGTAGCAGGGCGCGTGCTCGTAAAACACGATACACGGTACGAAACCAAGCTATTTGCCGTCGCTCGAGATCTCGTGCTCATCCCCAGCCTCGCCATCCACATGAACCGCACTGCAAACGACGGGATGACGTATAATAAACAAATCGATATGCTCCCGCTTTTCGCAGGTGCTGATACAAAAAGAGGCATGCTCAAAAGGATCGTCGCTGAGGAGCTCGGCATTGATCCCGCTACTATCTACGGCTCCGATATGTACCTTTATAACCGTATGAAAACAGCCGTATGGGGCGCTCATAATGAGTTTTTTTCAGGGCCCCGCATAGATAATCTTGAGTGTGCGTATGCTTCGCTCCAAGGCTTTTTAGCAGGACAGCACGCAAACACCATACAGGTGTTCGCCTGTTTTGATAATGAAGAAGTCGGTTCAGGCACCAAGCAGGGAGCAGCCTCTCCATTTTTAGCAGACGTCCTCAGCCGTGTGAACTGTGCACTGCAAAAAACGAGCGAGGATTTACACTGTGCGCTTGCCAGAAGTTTTTTGCTGAGCTGCGATAACGCGCATGCAGTCCATCCGAACCACCCTGCCAAAACAGATGCCACTAATTGCGCCTATATGAACGGCGGCATTGTCATAAAGTCTCATGCAGGGCAGAAGTACACAAGCGACGGCGTAAGTATTGCCCTTTTTAAAGGCATATGCGAAAAAGCAGGGGTACCGTATCAGTATTTTGCTAACCGCTCCGATACGCTTGGAGGCAGTACACTCGGCAATATTGCCATGGCGCAGGTGTCAATGAATGCGGTTGATATCGGGCTTCCGCAGCTTGCTATGCATTCTTCGTATGAAACGGCCGGCGTAAAAGACTGCGAATACCTCATTAACGCATGCACCGTGTTTTTTAACAGTGCCCTTGTAGAACACGATGCGTTCAACATAACATTACAGTAAAATAGGGGAAGAATAATAAGCCGAGCCAAGATGCGCGGAGTATGTTTATTGTATTACATTGGGCAATGCTGGAATCGAACCAGCGACCCCAAGCGTGTCATGCTTGTACTCTAACCAACTGAGCTAATTGCCCTTACCAAAATAATGGAATAATTCTACTCCTTTTTCCTATTTACGTCAAGGCCAAAAAACAGTATAGTAAGGAGCCGTTGATTAATTCGCGCATACATTGCCGATCATACAAGTAGGTTTACCATAATGAATCTTGAAGCTTTTATTTTAGGCTGCGGAGGGATGATGCCGCTGCCATACCGCCATTTAACCTCAGTGCTTTTACGCCGTGAAGGAGATCTTTTTTTATTCGATGCAGGCGAAGGCACGCAGGTATCACTACGGAAATTAAACCTTCGGTGGAAAAAAATAAGTACTATTTTTATAAGTCATACCCACGCTGATCATGTAACGGGGCTTCCGGGAATATTGATGCTGTCAGCGCAAGTTGACCGTGATGAACCGCTCTATATTATCGGCCCGCCTAAAATAAAAGAATACGTAGAAACGAGCATGCGGGTATTGGATATGTTTATTAATTATAAAATTATCGTAAAGGAAATTACTGAACCCGGTATAGTATACGAGGAAAAAGATTTTCAGGTGAAAGCCTTTTGGCTCGAGCACACCAAACCATGCCTCGGCTATGTTTTTGAAGAATTCCCCCGCCCCGGCATGTTTGATCCAGAAAAGGCCCGAAAACTGAACGTCCCTTGCGGGCCACTGTGGTCAAAATTGCAATCAGGTGAAGCGGTGCAAGCGGCAGACGGTACCCTGGTAAGAAGCGAACAAGTTGTAGGGCCACAGCGCAGCGGGCGGAAATTTAGCTTTGTAACCGATACCAAATACCTTGCCTCGATAGCGCCGGAAGTAGCTCATTCTGATTTTTTCGTCTGTGAATCCATGTTCGGCAAAGGGATGGAGCAAGACGCAGCGGCGAAAAAACACATGACCTGTACACAAGCAGCGCAAATAGCGAAAGATGCACAGGTAAAAAAAATGGCGCTCATTCATTATAGCCCACGCTATACCGACTATGAGTTAAAACAATTGCTGAAAGATGCACAAGCGGTATTTCCCGGTACTGTTCTTTCAAAGGATCGCATGGTAGAAACAATTGAATATGAAGATTAAACCGCAAACCTTCGTTGCGGCACACCGCAGCAGCGTAAAAGCTCATGTTATTGCTCTAGCACTCTTAACCATGTGCGTGGTGCTGTCATGCAAAACGACGCAGCAATCCATCCCGCGCACAATCATGGGAACCGGCACCATGTCCGCAGATGACCTGAGCCGCTTTTTTATCATGCAAGTACCAAGCGCAGATAAAACCAAAGTGCAGCGGCTGGCACACTACTATGTACACGAGGCCGCCGCAGAAGGAATCAACAGCGACATCGCCTTTGCACAAATGTGTTTGGAAACAGGTTTTCTGCGATTCGGCGGCTTGGTGACTGAAGATATGCACAATTTTTGCGGGCTTGGTGCGATCAATGAGCAGCAGCGGGGTGTCGTATTTCCTGATGAACAAACAGGCGTGCGGGCGCATATCCAGCATTTAAAGGCGTATGCAACCCATCTGCCGCTCCAGCAAGAGTGCGTTGATCCGCGCTACCAATATGTACAACCGAAAGGCAAGGCACCGGATATCTACGGCTTAAGCGGCACCTGGGCCGGCGACCCGCTTTACGGTAAAAAGCTCCATCATCTACTGATGCGCATGCACTAAATACATTACCGCACGAAGCACAATGTTGCTATGTGCGGCGTACTCGTTTGAATAATTCCTCCCGTGTTAAGACAATCCATATAGGCCTTCCATGCGGACAAAGCGGCTCAGGCAGCATAAAGGCTTGCGCAACGATACGGCGTAGCGCAAGCGGGTCAAGTAGGTCGCCGGCTTTACAGGCTGCACGGCATGCGGTTGAGGCTAAAAGGGGATAGAGTATATCGCCCCCTTGCTTGCAAGACTGAATGATATCACGTGCCAAGTCTTGCTCAGTCCCCTTCCACCGTATCGGCACCGTATGGACAACCCATACGCCGCCGCCTTCGTCAGCAAGACCAAACCCTACTTCAGCTAAAAGCCCTTGGTTCTTACGGATACGCACATCATCATGATCGGAGTCGGTCATAATACGATAGGGAATCAGCAGCTCCTGCGATCCTCCGGCATGCTGCATAAGCTCATCAAAAATAATACGCTCGTGAGCTGCATGCTGATCAATAAGATAGAGCGTATCGTTTCTCTCTACTGCAATAAAGGTCCCAGCCACTTGCCCCAACAGTTTAAAATCAGCGGGAGGAATATCTACTGGATCCTGCATCGCAGAGGTTGCATGCGGCGGCAGCACATGAGCCGAAGGAGTAAAGGAAATCCTGCTGTCAGTAAAGCGCATAGGGCCTTGAGAAAAAGCAGCTGACGCCGATTCGTACAGCGGTTTTCTGGCAAGCAATTCACTATAGAGCCTATTTTTTTCACTCCACGTAGTATGCGCTACCGTAGGCTGCGTCGAAAACGGCAGCGGTTGCGTAACAGCTGGCTCAGGGTTGGCTTGCAAAAGATGCGCAACGGTATGCTGCCGGTAAAAGGCAGCGATACAGGAGCTTACCGCATGGTGAATAGAACCGTAATCTTGAAACCGCGCTTCTTTTTTTGCAGGATGAATATTAAAATCAACGCGGGACGGCTCAACCTGCAAAAACAAAAAGGCAACAGGATGCCCGCCGTTTGGAAAATACCCCTCGCTGCCGTAGTCCATCGCTTGTACCAAGCCGAATTCATTGATTCGTCTGTTATTCACAAAGACAAACAGCGCCCGCTTATCGCTCCGGATAACATCGGGACTGCCAAGAACAACACGAAACGAAAAACACTCACCGCTGCCTTCTATTTCAAAAAACAAGCTATCGGATTCTTTAAAGGCAAAAGCGTCAAGGCAACGCTGGCGCAGCGATTGCCGCGGCGGCAGCATAAAGCGCAGAGTACCATCTATACTGAATCGCATTTCAACCGAATAGTGCGGCAGCGCTTTATCTAAAAAGATAGTTTTACACAAATTAGCTTCCGCAGCAGGCCGTTTCAAAAACCGTTTCCGCGCCGGCACATTACCAAACAAGTCTTCAACCTGTACAATGGTGCCAGCAGGTAAACGCGCCGGCACAATACTGTTTAAATACAACTTCCACGCTGCAGGCCCTTGTGTGGTAGTAGTAATTTCCACGTTACTCACTGCTTTTATCGATGAAAGTGCCTCGCCCCGAAACCCGAGCGTTTGCAGTGAAAACAACTCGTCTGCGGTGGTAATTTTACTGGTGGTGTGCATGTCGGTACAAAGCGCTAAGTCGTCTTTGGTCATACCGCAGCCGTTATCAGTAACCCGAATACAGCCAATACCGCCATCAGATATTTCAGTTTGAATCTTGCTTGCACCCGCATCGATTGCATTATCCAAAAGCTCTCGAATAACCGCAGCAGGACGATCAATAACTTCGCCTGCTGCGATCTTTCGAATAGTTTGTGAATCCAGCATTTTTACCGGTTTATGCACATGCTGCATGATTAACCTATATCATCAGTTGAAAATAATTCAAGTACTGGTTTTTCATCAGTCTGCGCCGGCTGATTCATCAGTATTTCAACTTTCCGCTCAATTTTATCAATATCTTTTTCTAATGTTTTAGCGAGCTTTATCCCTTCCTCAAATAGAGTCAATGCATCTTCAAGCGGAAGCGCAGCATCTTTGATTTTGCTATTTATTTCTTCAAGCCGCTCTAAGCGTTCTTCAAATTTTTTCACTCTCCTTCCCTCATCCTTTATGATACATGAAAATTTTTTTATTATACCTTAAATTTACCGACCTCTTCTATTAAATTTTCAATATTTTGCTTATTTTTCTCGCTATTGCTTTTGGAATTCTTCACCGCGCTGGTGATTTGCGCAGCTTTAACGTTCATGTCATTCATACGGACGCTGATGGCATGAGTAAGCGTGTGCAGATTCTGCATCTCTTCGACGATCTCTTCTCCTCCTTTGAACATTTCATCAGAACCGGTCTGCACTTCATGAGTTACCGCTGTAATGTTTTGAATGGCAGATAATACTGCCCCGCTGTTCAGCTGCTGTGCTTTCATAGTGTCCATCAAACGGTTGCTCATGCTTTTTACTTGATTTGATAAATCGAAAATAACAGCAAATTTCTCCGCTGCGGTTTTCGCAGAATCAGAGAGCACTTCAATTTCACTCGAAAGCGTTTGCAGCGTAGCGGTTATGGTCTTACCTTGTACTGAAGATTCTTCAGCTAATTTTCTAATTTCATCAGCGACTACCGCAAAGCCTTTGCCTGCTTCTCCCGCATGAGCTGCTTCTATCGCTGCATTCATTGCTAAAAGGTTGGTTTGACTTGCAATGTGCTGAATAACATTACTGGCTTCCAGTAAGCTGCCTGACTCTTCAGCAATTTTTTGCGTTATGCTATTCGAGGTAGCAACCGTTTCTTTTCCATTTTCAGTTGCAGCAGTAAGTTCATGGATTACCGTACTGTTTTCCCCCAGTGTCGCCATAATCAATCCGATATTTGCCGCCATTTCATCGCTCGCTGATGATGAGGTCGCAACGCTTTCCGCTTGTAATGCAATGCTGGCATTTAATTTTTGGATAGTGCACATAATATTTTCTACTGTCTTAGTAGTTTGGGTTACACTTGCAGCCTGAGTTACCGTTTGCTGCTTTACGGTGCCAACGTCAGCTTCTATTTCATGCACAGCATTTGCTGTTTGAATCGTATTAGCAGAAAGATTTTCTCCGATAAGCATCATTGCATTGCTATGCGTATTCACACTACGTATTGCAGAGCGGATTTTTTCTATTGTGTTGTTAAAGTACCGCGCAATCTCCGCAATTTCATCTTGTCCGACAACCTCCAGTGAAATATTTAAATTACCGTCGCCTTCAGAAATATTCTGCAGTGCCTTAGCTGTTTGCACAAGGCGGCGTGTAATATATCTACCAAGCATCAACGAAATAATAACAACCATAACCAATACTATCGAAACCACAATACTATTATTCAGCAAGAGTTTTTTAAAGATGCTCGTCTCATCGTCTTTATCGTACAGTATATAGATGCTCCACCCTTGGCCCGGTATCTCATGTTTTTTTACAAAAACCCTATTCTCTGCATCTTGCCGTTTTATCTCTTGCACAAACTGCGTTACTGCCCGCTTACCCGTTTCCGTTTGTGAATCAAGTGCCATTCTTTCGCGGTTAGACGTCGCTATCAGCTGATCTTGCCTATCGATAAGGCATATTTCGGTACGTTCCCCAACCTTTGCTTTTGCAAGCTGCTCAGAAAGTTTATCAATGCCAAATCGATCCCAATACAGCCGGTGAATTCGCCTTGGGAAGTATAGAGGGCACGGCATAACGTAATGGTATTTAACTTCGTGGTAGCATCAACGTACATATCAAGGCGGACTATCTTACCGTTTGCAGCAGAAGCGGTTTTATACCATGGCCGGGACACAGGATCATAATCAAGCGGAACGGGAACCAGCGTATGCGAAACGTCCCGATGCGATTTCTGGTACCCAATATACGTATTTAAGATGCTTGAATTTTTGTCTGCAATAGCTTTAAATAGATTTTTAACTTTTTGAATGTTTTCAGGATGCTCATCTAAGTCCATGATAATACCTGAATTCGCATAGACCTCCAACATAGTTTCGTATTTTTGGAGATGT
Source organism: Treponema sp. (assembly GCA_052169815.1). GTDB lineage: Bacteria > Spirochaetota > Spirochaetia > Treponematales > Treponemataceae > Treponema. Next base: position 2,858 of record JBQNBR010000006.1, on the reverse strand, counting down.
TCTGAAATATAAGCATCAATCATATGCAAATTTTGCATAGCTTTTTGGTTTAATACATTATGGTAAAGATACTGCCGTAGTATAAAATAAATACTGCCGACGGTTATAATTAATGCTATAATGGTAAGAGAAAGGATCGCAAGCACCAACCGTTTTTTTAAACTGACTTTTTTCATCTTTAATATAGGCTCCTTATGCTAGATAAGAATAATACTACCACAGCGCAACGGAGTATGCAATACAAGCCTTACTGCACGACAAGTAGCTCCACATTTCACGTAACTTCAAATGGAAAAAAATATAAGGCAACAGGAAGTGTAGAAAATCAACAAGCCCGACGCGGCATGAGAGCATTAACCGTCCGCACGAATAAAAGCTCATTACCTTTATCGTTTTATTTCAAGATCGCAGAGATGTTACGACTTCCTTATCAGCTGCGCATAGCAACTGTATGTCTAACGGGCGGCGGATAAGCTGTAAAACGTATCGGTGTATAGCCGGCCGCTCACCAAGAGCGGGCTTTATCAATCTTGAACTACAGGTTAGAAAGCTATACCTTAAACTTTTTTACTTCTTTCGCCAAGTTTTCAATACTTACCTTGTTTTTTTGCGTAATTGCATTGACATCTTGTACTGTATTAGTAATCTGCACCGCCCCTGAAGCCATTTCATTCATACTATCGGCGATTACACGGGTAAGGTCATCCAGTTTGCGCATTTCCTCTGCCATCCCTTCGCCGCCTTTGAGCATTTCCTCTGATCCCGCTTGTACTTCATTTGTTACCGCATTAATAGTTTTTATAGCACCAAGCACTTCACGGCTGCCGTTCTCTTGTTCCCTCATCGACTCCATCAGCTGCTGACTCATGTTCTTAACCTGTTCAGAAAGACTAAATATTACATTAAACTTTTCTCCGGCGGTTTTAGAAGAAGCGGACAGGCTTTCAATTTCACCTGATAAGGTTTTTAGTGTTGCCGTAATGGTCTTGCCCTGTACACTGGATTCTTCAGCCAACTTTCTAATTTCATCGGCGACGACGGCAAAGCCTTTCCCCGCTTCTCCTGCATGAGCTGCTTCAATCGCAGCATTCATTGCAAGCAAGTTTGTTTGGCTTGCAATGTGCTGAATTACGCTACTTGCTTCAAGTAAACCGCCTGATTCTTCGGCTATCTTTTGTGTTACCGCTGTAGAGCCGGTAATGGTTTCTTTGCCGTCGGCAGTTGCCGTTGCAAGACTTTTAATGGTGTCATTGGTTTTATCGAGAGTCTGTGTGATGGAGGCAATATTGGCGACCATTTGCTCTACTGCGCTGGAGGATTGAGCTACAGAAGCTGCTTGTGTTTCAATGCCGCTATTCAACTGTTTTATCGTTCTAATGATTTCTTCCACCGTCGCAGCCGTTTCGGTAACACTGGCAGCTTGCGTCATCGCCTGCTGTTTTACCCCGTCGATGTTTGCGCTAATCTGGTGTACGGCACTGGCGGTTTCAGTCATATTTGACGCAAGTTCATTGCCGATACTTGTCATTTCGCTCGTGTTTTCTCCGACCGTTTTAACGGACGAACCTATCTTTGAAATAGTTTGATTAAAGCATTCGGACAGATCGGTTATTTCATCATTGCCGTGTACCGGCAGGCGGACGGTTAAATCGCCCTCCCCTTGCGCAATATCTTTAAGAGCATCGACAACAACATTGATAGGTTTTACTATACGGCGGGCTATTATCACTATAATGATAATCGAAGCTACTAAAACAACTAAAATGAATATATAATTTGTCCGTTTCAATAATTGAAGCGTACCTAAAAATTCATGCTCAGGAGCATACACTACAGCTGTCCAACCGGCAGTTGGTATTTTTGCAAAAGAAGCTATTACACGCTCTTGGTTATATTCATAAAAACCTATTGCAGAAGTATGGGACTGGATTGCATTCTGATTAAATGAAGCAACAGATGTATATGTACTATCTGTCTTAGCTTTTTCTATTGCATTTTCTTGTTGCATTGCAATATCAATAATTTTATGTGCGATTACTACACCATCTGCCCCAAGGATGTAACAACCTCCGGTTTCTCCTGCCGTAATATCTTTGATTTGATTGGAAAAAATACTTGTTTCAATTCCTGCACATAATGCTCCAATAACGTTTTTATTTGAATTGAAGATGGGTACTGCAATAATATTCCGCAAGGTTCCCGTTGTACGAGACATTCTTGGCCTTGCAATAAAGGGCTTACCGCTCATTGTTGCAATAAACCAATCTCTATCGTGCATATCCGTTTCTTTTCCATTGCCGGAATAATGAATGCCATTTGTATCCACAAACGCAAAATGGGTGATATGTTCATGCATAGTTGTTTTGCCCTGTAACCGTTGCGATTTTTCACGTGCAGAAAGGTCAGGATTTTCTAATAAAGGATTTTGAGCGACAGCCTGCATAAATTGAAAAAAGCCGTCAACTCTTCCTTCAATAGTTTTTGCAATATATATTGCATCATCGATTAAATGCGCTGATACCTTTTCCGATACGGCTTTCTTGGCAATTTGTGAGGTAAGCCCTCCTAGTATCAACGTTGCCGCTGCAATTAATAAACCAAAAATAATCAGCAGTTTATTCTGCATAGAAAAACGTTTTTTCACAGTATACCTCCTAGGATAATTCATAATTTGTAATGCTTAATTCGTAATGAGGAATTGGCCTCATGTTAATTCATAATCAGGCATTCCTAATTATACATTATTGTTATGGAGGCAAGTTGAACTGGCCTAAGGAGTTAGCAGAAAAACATGTATAAATATGCATAGAGTGAACAGAGCAAATCGAATAATTCTGAATTAAACATTCATCATTATT